>JAHJLU010000635.1 GCA_018821745.1 Myxococcota bacterium
CGCTCTCTGGTCGTGTTGCCACGGGGCAGACCACGGTGTTCTCCATGGGGACTCCCAATAATAAAGGGTGTCCCAAGAGAGCGTCAGGGGATTGCCGGGTGCTTGTCCGCACATTGACCGACAACCATTATGTGACAAAGGAAAAGGTCAGTCTGCTCGATGGCAGGCTTTTGCGAATCAAGGCCGCCGCGGCCATGCTGGGGAACAGGATTCTCCCCCGGGTCTCCCCCGGACGAAGGGTCCCCCTGTCTACCCCGGCATTTACGCTGGACTACCACATCCATATCACATGGAACCCCTCGAAGAAGAGGGCCCATCTGGTTCGGTTGAGTGGCGCCGACCATCTGCTGGGCCTCTCCTCTCTCTCCCTTTTTGCCAGGAGTCCACACTGCGTGGGGAAGGGGGCTGTTCATCAGTCCGGTTCCAGAGGGTACCTCCGCTGGCATGTGAAATGCTCTCGCAGGGGCCCCTCAATGCACGTGGATTACAACGCGGGTAACCAGGGTGTGCTCGCAACAGTGACCCAGGATGACAGGATAATGCAGGAAACACTGCTGGTGTTCAAATGAGGAGACACGCTGCCATTCGAAAATT
This sequence comes from Myxococcota bacterium, assembly GCA_018821745.1. Taxonomy (GTDB): domain Bacteria; phylum Myxococcota_A; class Polyangia; order HGW-17; family HGW-17; genus SZUA-580. Next base: position 595 of record JAHJLU010000635.1, read on the forward strand.
TTCCAGTGCCGAGAAGGCGTTTCTCTTGCTGGGTCAAGGCACCACAGGGGTCACTATGGCTCCGCTGTGGCGACGTGTGGCGGCTTTTCTCGTTGATTGTGTGGTCTCCTCGCCGCTCCTGCTTTTTGCGGCCCTCATGTACCAACGTATGTTGATTACGCCCATGGTCTTTCCCGATGGCCTCGCATGGTACGACGCATTCGCGACGGGCTTTGCACGATGGCCGGGGCTCATACCGGGGCTGCTGGTTGCCTGTGTTGTGACATTCCTGTTGTTCCGCACCGCGCTGAGCCTCGCCCTGGGGCGGACACCCGGTATGCTGCTGCTCGGGATCCGATTTCAGACGGCTCAATGTGGCAGACCCTCGCCGGTCGCCATCGCCTTCCGTGAGTTCTTTGCCCTTGTTTCCATTGTAATTTTGGGAGCAGGGTATCTGTGGGCAGTCTTCGACGACGCCATGAGGCCCTGGCATGATAAAATCATGGGTCTCTATGCGGTGATGGATGAGCGGTAAAATCCCACCTTTTTGCGTCATGTGGTGAAAAGTTTTCCGATTTTTCTTTTTTCGCTCTCAATTCTGTAAGCGTGCTTACTGTAGTTTGAATTTAGTTAATCATAACAGCGATGAATTATTTCAGGGAATCACGATGTGAGGCACGATTCTTGCGCTTTAACCATGCCGGAGGTCTGATATGCGTGTTAAACCGAAAACCTTTGAAAAATACAAGATGCCCAGACAAGCGGGTTTCTCCATGATTGTGGTTTTTCTCATCATGATTGCCATGGTGGGGGCTTCCTCAACGGTCCTCATCGCGACCCGGACCAATGTGCGGGGCTCCGGTCTCCAGCGGGAAAAAATGGTCTCCCGCTATGTCGCCGAAGCGGCTGTGGCACAGGCAAAGGCGGCCATGCTGACCAAGTGGACCTCCAACTGGTCCACGCTCCTCACCGCCCCGCCCGCAGAGGCGAACACATACCGTGACTATACCTATGGCGGCACCGCAGGTCTCCCCTTGGTCAAGGCGCGGCTGTTCTTCTCCTTCACCAACAACAACGATGATCCCAGCCTGGATCCTCTGGTCGATCAGGACGGCAAGGTGGTTATCACCGCCAGAGGTGAGATTCTCGACCCGGCGGCCTCCACTCCCATTCCCCTGGCGACCACCATCATCGAGGTTCAGGTGCTGCGTCAGGCGGGAACGACGGAATCCTGGGGTTATACCTCCCAGAGCCACGGGAACGCCTATCAGTCCTCCTACTCCGGCACCGATGCGAATCACGTAGATTTTACAAACAGTTTCAGTTTCTGAGGTGAAACATGCGTTATATAACCAGCTTTTTACTCATTTTTGTCGCGTCAACCTTCCTCCAGACTGCTGTCGCCCAGGCAACCCACGGTCCCTATATTAAAGGTCGCACGGCCTACCGTATGCGGCTTTCCCGGTGTGCCATGTGGTGGCGACGACTCGGGGACTACACCAAGAGCAATGGCAAGTGGCTGACCAAAAACACACCACTGTATATGGAGCTTGCCAAACTCTCCGAGAGAGAGTTCCATCGCTGGCTGGCGGATCCCAGGGGCCATCACCCTCGGGTCAACTGCAAGGTGGGTGCATTCGAGAACAAACGGGAGGTCATGGTGCTGTGGTTTTATATCCAGACCAAGGCATTCAACCCGCCCCAAAAGCCGGTCATCGTGCGTCAGACTCTCAGGAGAAGTAAGATCCGACTGATCAAAACCCAGAAACTCATGCGGGAGCGCCTCGAGACCCTTCGTCGAGTCCGAAAATTTCTCCCCGACTACAAGACCCCTGTGTCCCAACCCGTAAAAATCACCAAATCGGGCAACCGCAAATAGGAGCGCACCATGAAAAAGATATATTTCATACATTCGTTTGCTGTCGTCGCGCTTCTCCTCGTGAGCACACCGGCCCGCGGGTATCATCGTGATTTTGCGCGAGTTCTCGACAAGTACGTCTACGGGGCCGGGAGCAGCTACTGTTACGACCAGCTGGATCGGTCAACGTATAACAGCGGCTTCTCGTCTACAGATTTTACCTCCAACAGCGGCATCGACATTATCGGTGGCAAGCTGGTTCTCAACACGGATCAGCGTGCCCTGGAAGACACCAATCGCATCACCATCAATACCAAGCAGGATCTCACGGTCCACTACGTCTATGAGAGTGCGGACCAGTCTCAGACCCTGGCGTGGTTTGTGTGGGAC
>JAHJLU010000636.1 GCA_018821745.1 Myxococcota bacterium
CGAGGAGACTCTGGTGTGGGGGGAAATCAAGGACCATGCGTCCCTGGTTGTAAAATGTAAAATGCACCCGGTAATGCGCGAGGGAAAATTTGATGATGGTGTCGTGAATGTGAGCGGTCTCTGTTTGCTCCGATTTTTGGAACTTCTGCCTGGCGGGGAGTTTGTGAAACAGATCCTGCACCAAAATTTTGGTGCCGATCCCCTGGACCTCTTCACCGCGCCGGAGCTCCTTGCCTCCGTCGAGGAGGAGATAGGTCGCCACCTCTTCGGCGGCGGTTCTCGAGGAGATTCTCAGCCGCGAGACCGACGCCACAGAAGGGAGCGCTTCCCCTCTGAAGCCAAAAGTGGTGATGGTCTGCAGATCGTCCACCGAGGAAATTTTGCTGGTGGCATGTCGCTTGAGCGCGGTGGGTATCTGTTCTGGACGAATTCCCCTGCCGTTGTCCCCGATGGAGATCAGGGCCGTCCCGCCTTTCTCGATAGTTATCTCAATGTGGTCTGCCCCTGCGTCGATGCTGTTTTCCACCAGCTCCTTGACGACGGAGGCAGGCCGTTCCACCACTTCGCCGGCAGCTATCTGGTTGATTACGTTATCAGGGAGGAGAACAATAGAGGTGATTGAACCGCTGTTTTCCACAGTGCTCAATGGTTTCAGCCAGCCGGCCAGACCGTGATGAGGATCTGAATCAGCCCCATAAAGAGGATACCTGTAGCCAGGGTGACCACGGCACCGGCCAGAAAATCAGAACCGAGAGATTTTTTCAATTTCCCGGGAAGTTCGTTTATTGGTGCTCTAGGCATATAGGATTACTCCTTGGTATCTTTTTCTTTTTTGTCAAAATCACCCTTGCGGGACTTGGCCTCAAAGCTGCTTACCAGGTCCATGAGCTTGGGGATGCTGAAAGACTGAAGTTTTTCTTTGTAGGGAAGATCCTTGACGCGATTCTGAATGGTCAGAATGGTTTCAATGATCTTCTCTTTTGAACCGAAGCGGCTTTTCATGCTGTTGCCGATGTCGAAGAGTCTGAGGAGCTGTTTATTGGAAGCCACCAGGAGGGTCTCTTTCAATTGCTGTTTTTCCTCTTTACTTTTAGCGAGCAGTTCAACAATCTTCTCCGCAAGCTTCTCTTTTGATTCAAATTTTTCTTTAACCATCTGAAGTGGTGATTTTTTTATTCCGTGTACTTTATCCATAATTTTTTCCTTTCACCATGTGCATTCACATGTCAGGTGTGAAATAACCGCCGTACTCTTATATTCAGTTGGAAACGGAAATCAACTGTTTCTTTAGTAATTATCACGATTCTCAATTGGAGAGGGCCATGGGGACCGTGGTGGATGTGACGGGTTTCATGGTCTCAGCGGGCTTTGCCGTACTTTTTACTGCAGGGGAGGTCCCATTGAGTGTCGCTGGTTTAACGGGTGGGGTGACCACCGCTCCGGGGGACTTAGGTGTGGAAGGGTCTGTTGCGGCAGGAGGAGCCACGGGAGTGGCGTCTTTTGTGGGCCGAAGGACTTTGGGGTTGGCAGGGGCCGGTTCATCTGCCTCGGGCAGCTCCCCGCCGATGTAGGGGATTGAGGAGCTGTAGGAACGAAGGTATCTACCCAGCAGTCTCAGCAGGTAGCCGGTCTGGAAGCGGTCAAGGGTGAAGAGGAGGCGCACCAGAGGACCGCGGCTGACTATGTTGCGATTCTGGGAGTCGTCGACGTTGAAGGATTTGGTGATAATTGGACCGAGCCGGTTGAGTGCCCGGGAGAAACCAAGCCGCACCAGTTCCTTGGTAGAGAGGGCCATGTCATTGGTTTTAAAGCGGATTCGGATCTGACACTCCAGAGCCCTGTTCGGGTCAATGTTGATATAACCGGAGATATACTGGATGCCCGCTGCCCGGTTCTCGATCACTTTTGGCAGGTTGGGGATTGTGGGGGGACGGAGGATAATGAACCACAGGGTGGTCTCGTTGGGAATGTTCTTTTTCATCAATTGATAAATGGCGTCGTTTTTCAGGTCGCCCTTGCCGATTTGACCGGATGTGACCGAAATAATGTGGTCCCCGTCGCTTTGTGCATTAAAGCGGTATTTGTCATACGCGGTGAAGAGCCCGCCGGGGGTTGGTTTGAGCGTGAGCGGAATTCTCCCGGACCGGGCGAGAGTTTTGAGCTTTTCGAAGATGTCGGCGGCCTTGAAGTTGCCCATGATATAGGCTTTTGCGCCCGAAACGTCCAGGGATTTTGGTTTGAAGGAGGCCTGAAAGAAGAGCGTCTCGACCACTTGCCCGGGGGTTAGTCCCAAAAGGGCCATTCCCAGGGAGAGCATATTCCAGTTGGCCAGGTTCTCTTTTGCCGTGCGAAAGAGGCCCAGGCGCTGCAATGAGGTGATGTTAAGCCCACCAACCACCTGAGCATCGCTGGAGAAGCGAAGCTTGTCATATTCTTTGATCCGTGGTTCCACCGTCGCGAGGGCGGGCCGCTGGACGACGGCGCCCTTTTCAAGCAGTGCCTTGCGCCCGATGCCGTCACAGACCTTTTTCTTCTCCTCGTCGCTGTTTTCAAAGCTTTCCTTGCGTCCGCAGGAGAAGAGGACCAGTGCAATAATGAGATAAAAGATAGACCTTGATTTCATATCAGCTCCTTCCAAGCATCTTTAGATTTTCAGAAAGAAAAAGTCAATCACGCACTTTTGGGTCAAAGGAGGTCACTCACCGTAGTCTGCGTGATAGGAGGAGCGGACCAGGGGCCCTGACTCCACCCGGATGAACCCCAGTTCGCGGGCATGGAGTTCAAGCTCCAAAAAGGTTTCGGGGCTCAGATAGGAGACTACCGTCATGTGGGCCCTGCTGGGCTGAAGATATTGACCCATTGCCAATCGGTTGACCCCCGCGGATCGAAGGTCACGGAGGGTTTGATGGACCTCGGAAATCGTCTCGCCGATCCCAAGGAGTAGACTGCTCTTCACCTTCAGGTTCCGGGAGACGCCAAAACGGAGCACGTCGAGAGAACGCTCATAGCTTGCCCCGCTGCGGACCAGGGGAGTGAGGCGCTCCACAGTCTCTATGTTGTGGGAGAAGACGTGGGGAAGTGAATCTGCCACCAGGCTCAGTGCCGACACATCTCCCATAAAATCTGGGAGAAGCGCCTCGACCCGTATTTTGCGCAAATTTAGTTCACGGATGACTTCTGCCCAGTGCGCGGCACCGAAATCGGGCAGGTCATCCCGGGTGACCGACGTGATGACACCGTAGCGGATATTCAATTCAGCAAGAGTCTCGGCCACTCGGCGGGGTTCCGCGGGATCGGGGGGCAGGAGTGCCCCTGTCTTCACATTACAGAAGCGGCACTGTCGGGTGCACTGGCTTCCGAGGATCATGACTGTCATGGTGCCCCGCCCCCAACATTCTCCCAGGTTTGGACACGCAGCCTCTACACAGACTGTGCACAGTTTTTTTGCACGCAGCGTGCGGCGGATCTCTTTGAATCCACCGGAACCGGGAAGAGGGATTTTGAGCCAGGGGGGTTTTTCAGGAGGCGTCACCGGTGCGTCCCTTTTTTACAAGCTCCTGCCGGTGAGAACGGAACTCCTGACGGAGAATCTCGGCTGTGGGCCGGGGTTCAGGCTGCTTGCGAAGCATACGCTTAATGAGGTATTTGAGTTTGTAAGAGATGTCAACGTTGGAGAGCATGCTCGGGATAGTCTCGGAGTTTGCAGTGATGTGCTGCATAATAATCTCCTGCGGTGACTCGCCATCGAAGGGGCGGTCTCCCGTAGCCATCTCGTACACCATGATTCCCAGTGAGTATATGTCTGTCTTTGTGGTGGGGCTCTCCCCTGTGATGCGTTCGGGTGCCAAGTACTGGGGAGTTCCGAAGAGCTGGCCGTCGATGGTGAGGTTGATCCCGTCGTAGAGCAGCTTGGCCATACCAAAGTCGATGAGCTTTACCTGTTTCTCGTCGGGCCCCACCAGCATGACATTCTCGGGTTTGAGATCCCGATGAATGACGCCCTTTTTATGACACGCCACGATGGCGTCAAGCACTTGCAGGACGATCTCCACAATCTCCAGTTCTTCGAGCACATACACCTCTTCGAGGAGATCTCGCAGGGTGACGCCTTTAAGCCATTCCATAACCACGAAGGGTGACCCGTTGGGGCACTTGCCATGTTTGAGGAAGCTCACGATATTGGGATGTCTCACCAGCGAAATGGACTCCATCTCGATGCTGAGCCGCGCCACATCTTCTGCATCAGTGATATCTTTTAGGATTTTTACTGCTACGATATCATTTGTTTTTTCGTCTACTGCTTTTATTACTTTGGCGATCGCGCCTTCGCCAAAGTCATCGAGGGGGGAATAACCTTTCGGGAACAAAGTGACTCCTTTGATGTAGCACCGAGTGCTGTTCGCTGATAGTGAGCCCCTTTTATCACAAAAAGATAGTGACGTTAACATTCATATTGACCTATTCCTGTATTGTTTCTAAGTTCCCTTCCGTGCGGGATCCCAATGCGGTTATGGACATTTTTCTTCACAACCCGGCGAATCAATGAATACGGGCTTTTTGCACTTCAGACCACTATCCATGCCAACAGGAGTTGACTGTGAAACACCTTATTTTGTTGACGATCACCTCATTGATTATTTTTGCGGGATGTAAGGGTCCAAAATCAAAAAGAAAAATTAAAAAAATAGAGAAGCCTGCCTCCCTCGTGGGAGTTGTCACGACAAAAACACAGGTCTTTACTCCCACCATCAACACCGTTGGGTACGCTCAGCCCTTCAAAATGGTGACGCTCTCGGTGGAGCGCGCGGGGAAGCTGGTATATCTTCTGGGGGAAGTGGGCGAATTTCTCCCCGCAAACCGCCTTGTGGCGCGGGTACGATCTCTGGGACTCTATTCACAGCGCAGTGGAGCGGAGGCCAGAATAACAGAGATCCAGACAGCCCTCTCCCAGGCAAAGAGGGACTTTGAGAAAATCGCCGGGCTCAGAAAGAAGGGGGTCGTTTCACAGAACGATTACGAGATGGCGGAACTGCAATTGAAGACCCGCAGGGCTCAACTCAACAGTGCGTCTGCATCCCTCTCCCAGGTGAATGAAAACCTTTACGGGACTTCCGTGTTTGCTCAATTCTCCGGTGAAATTGCCGCCCGGTATCAGGAACTGGGAAACTTTGTCAACATGGGGACTCCCTTGATTCAGTTGGTTGATCTGCATAAAATAAAAGTGAATATTGGCGTGTCGGAGATCACTGTCACGCGGCTGAAAGTGGGGGATCCCGTTTTGATCACCACCATCGCCTTCCCCGGCCGGATCTGGAAAGCCAGGATCAACTCCCTCGCACCCGCGGCAGACGCAAAATCCGGTACCTTCTCGGTGGAGATGATCTTTGACAATTCCCCCGACAAGAGCGCCCCGCCCCTCAAGACAGCAGGGGGTGACCCCCCAAGGGAGCCACTGGAGAACTGGCCCGGACCGTGGTTGATAAAATCAGGTATGACCCTGAAGACCCGCTTCTTCATGCCCAGTTTAAAAGGTATCTTCATACCCGTGGAGTCGATAATCGAGCGTGCGGGAAAGAAGTGGGTCTATGTGGTTCAGAAGCCCGTTATGGATAAAAAGACCACCTCATCGGTCACCCTCAGGGAGGTCATTTTGGGACTGGGCTTTGAGGGGTGGTATGAAGTAGCGAAGGGGCTCGTTGAGGGGGATGTGGTCGTCGTCACAGGCAGCGGGAGACTCCGGAAGGATTCCAGGGTTCGCCTCATAGACAGCGGGCGCTCCATCCAAAAAGAGATCGTAGATAAAATGGCCCTCACCCCGGTGACTCCCCCCTCTGTGAACACAAAGCGACCTGATATTACTTCCCTGGTTCCTCCAGCGAAGGCTGCGGCCACGGCTGCTGTGATGAAGGCTCCGGCCATGGCTCTGCCCGGGGCCGGCATGAAGAAGACGCCTTCTCCTGCTGTGATGGCCATCCCCCCAGCCCAAAAGGCTCTGTCCATGACCGCGCCTCCCGCAATGGTTATGAAGAAGGTGGCCAAATGAAGTTCCTCGCAAATTTCTCTGTTCGTCAGCCGGTGCTCATGAACCTCATGGTTCTGTTTATCATTTTTGCGGGGTTTGCGGCGCTCAAGCGGCTCCCCAGGGAGGTTTTCCCCGAGGTTCCCCAGGGAAAAATCACCATCACGGCGGTCTACCCCGGGGTCTCCCCCCAGGAGATGGAGTCCCTGGTGGCTGTGAAAATCGAGCGGGAGATTAAGGATATCTCCGGGATCAAAGAGATCACAACCACCTCAATGGAGGGCATGGTCTCCATTATGGTCGAGGCCGAGGAGGGGCTCCCCGAGAGCGAGGTGTCGAGAATTGGCCTCGATATTCAGGCAGCCGTGGGGCGCACGCAGGATCTCCCCACCGACATGAACAATCCCATTGTGAAGGCGCTGAAGATCGAGATTCCCGTGCTGTTCCTTGGTATTAAATCAGCCCTGCCCGAGATGGAGACCCGGATTATTGCCAAGGAGCTGCAGGATAAAATTGAGCAGATCGACGGTGTCTCTTCGGCGTTCTTCTATGGGATGCGCAACCTGGAGATCTCCGTCAAGGTGGATCCGGACAAGGCCGGTATTCACCACATCTCCCTTGCCAAGGTCATGGCGGTGATCAAAGCCCATCAGACCGACATCCCCGGAGGCACCATCAAACTGGAGAAGGGGGAGTACCTCATCCGCATCATGGGAAAGGTGGATAAAACCCCGGAGTTGAAAAATCTCATCGTCTCCTCCACGGAGACCGGTCTCGTCCGGCTGAAGGACATCGCCGAGGTGACCATGGGGCTTGAGGAGCCCATTATCATCGGTCGAGTGGGTGGCGAGCGTTCCATTTATATGGGCATCATGAAGAAAATGTCGGGAGACGCGATCACTATTTCCAGCAAGGTCATGAAACTCATGAAAGAGTGGCAGGCCACCGCCCCCGATGGCGTCCAACTGCAGAACCTCTTTGACTCTGCCAAATATATCAAGCGCCGACAGAACACCATGCTCTCCAACGGTATCTCCGGCCTGATCCTTGTGGTGGCGCTCCTGTTTGTGTTCCTCTCTTTCAAGGCGGCCTTGTTAACGGCCCTGGGAATCCCCGTGGCCTTCCTGGGATCCTTCATCATCATGTGGAAGATGGGGATCACCCTCTCCATGATGTCCATGTTCGGGCTCATTGTGGCACTGGGTATGATTGTGGATGATGCCATCGTGGTGGTGGAGAATGTTTACCGATATCTCATGCAGGGGCTCAGCCCCAAGGAGGCCGCCATTGTGGGGGCTCAGGAGGTCACCTGGCCCATTATCGGGTCCGTGACGACCACGATTGTGGCCTTCTCCACCCTCACCATGATGCCGGGTAACATGGGAAAAATCTTGGGAATTATTCCCATTGTGGTCGCGATCGCCCTCTCCCTCTCTCTGATGGAGGCGCTCCTGGTGCTGCCCTCCCACCTGGCAGAGTGGCTGACCCCGCCAAAAAAATTCAGGAAAGACAAGGAAGGGGGCGAAACGGCCGAGGCACGATGGTTTGTGGCCTTCCAGAACGGGTTTGTGTGGATGCTGCGCAAGGTGATCAGGATCTGGCCTGTCTCTCTCGCGGCTTTCGTGGGGCTGTTTATTTACTCCATGTGGTTTGCCGGCTCCCAGTTGGAGTTTAACCCCTTCCCCGCCAAGACCATCCAGCGCATCGAGATCAACATGGAGACCCCGGTGGGGTCCAAATTGGAGCACACGGAGCGGGTGACAAAAATCATCGAAAATGCGATTAAAAAGGCAAAACCCACGGAGGTGGAGTCATTCTGGTGTACCGTGGGGAGTATGCAGAAGGGGACCGGCTCGGTGAACGGGACCCACTACGTGAGCTGTCGCGTGAACTTCTATGAAGATGGCAACAGCTACCCGAGAAAACCGATTCAAATGATCGCCGAGTGGCGCAAGGTGCTCTCCAATATGGCAGATCTCGAAGGGTACAACCTCTCCATCGGGAGGGCCGGGCCTCCCTCGGGCAATCCCATCGAGGTGCAGGTGAGGGGCCCTGAGCAGGAAAAATGCGCGGAGCTGGCGGGGATGGTTAAGGAATTTGCCATAGGTATCCCCGGCGTCACCGATGTCAATGACGACGTCTCCTCGGGTAAGCGGGAGCTCAGGGTTGAGATAGACCAGGAGCGGGCCGCGCTCCACGGGATAGACCCCCTCATCGCCGGGGGTCTGGTGCGCATGGCTTTTGCCGGAGGAATCGCCTCCAAATTACAAAAGGACGACGACGATATCAATGTGGTGGTTAAATATCCCGACAATCGCCGCCGCTCCATTGATGAAATCCGAAACATGGAGATTATCTCTCCCCTCACGGGGAAAAGTATCCCGTTTAGATCCATCGGTACCATTGAAGAGGGCAGGGGACCGGGGCGCCTCATCAGGGTGGATCAGAAACGCACGGTCACCGTGGTGGGAGATATTGATGTGTTCACCACCAACTCGGCCCGGGTCAACGCGGAGATCAAAAAATACACGGCGGATCTCACCCGGGACAACCCCGGTTATCGCTTCGTTTATGGTGGCGAGAGTCAGCGCACGGACGAGATCATGGGTTCCATGCTGCTGGCGCTCTGGCTCTCCCTGGGCGGCATCTACATCATTCTCGCTACTATTTTCCAGAGTTTCATTCAGCCACTTATTGTGCTCGTGGCTATTCCCTTTGGCACCATTGGCGTTGTCGCCGGGCTCTGGTTCCATAATCTGCCCATGTCCATGATGGCCGGAATGGGGTTCATTGCGCTCATGGGGGTCGTCGTCAATGACTCACTGGTGATGGTGGACTTCATCAACAGCGAGATGGCCCGGGGCTTGCCGGTGCAGAAGGCGGTCATCGAGGGGGGCCGGCTGAGGCTCCGGGCGGTCATTCTCACCACGGTGACAACCATCTTCGGCCTTCTGCCAATGGGCTTGGGGATCTTCGGTTCCGAGGAGTTTCTGCAGCCCATGGCCCTTACCATGGCATGGGGTCTCGGGTTTGCCACCCTCATGACTCTGTTCCTGGTCCCCTGCATTTATCTGTTGTCCGAAAAAATCAAAGGTGTTTATAAATTCCTCATGAGAATTTTTGTTTTCTGGGGTGACAGGGAGGCGCAACAATGACACTCATTTTCATGCTCATGCTTTTGGCCAACCCCCAGGATCTCATCGACGTTTCAAAGGCCAGAAAAATCTCGGTCCATGAAGTGCTTGATCAGGCGATGAAGGGGAACCGCACCCTGCGCGAGGTCGGATATTCCATTGTGCAGGCCCGTCTGTCCCGTACTGCCGCCCTGGGTATTTTCAAGCCAACCATTACCTCCAAGGTCACCGCCGTCAGTTCCAAATCGGATCCAGTCCCCGGTTCCTTTTTCTCCGTCACCGATGTGAAACAGTACCAGTTTGAGGCGGGGATCAATAAGTTGCTCTCAACCGGCGGGGTTGTCTCCCTCTCCTACTCGGGGGCTCGAAACGAACAGACCATGATCATTCAGAGCATGGGAAACATTGACACAAAATCTTACAGCAGCTCCCTGACCCTGGCCATCTCTCACCCCCTGCTTGCGGGGTTCGGTGTTGCCGTCACCCGCGTGGAGATCGACAAGGCCAAGCTCACACTGGACGCGGAGCGCATCAATCTCAAAGCCAAGGCCGAGGGGGTCGTACGGGATATCGTCACCGCCTACTGGGATCTGGTAATGACCTGGAATAATTACCACATGCTCCTCACGGGCCTCAAGGTCTCCGAGAGCCAGCTCAAGCTCACGGAGGCGCTCATTGAAGGTGACCGGGCGACTCAGTCGGATCTGCTGGCGGTGAAGACCGCCGTTGCCCAGAGGCAGGGGGATATTCTCCAGGCGAAATCCGCGATTCTGGCCGCCACATCCAAGTTGAAGATCCTCATGGGGATGGATCTGGCCAAGGCACCATGGCTCTTTCTGCCCACCACCCCCATGGAGCAGTTTGCCAAAGTGGCTGTCCCCTCCGATCTCTTCGCCGTGGTAGTAAAACGCTCCAAGGATCTGGCCGTCATCGATAAAAAAATGGACATCATCGATGCAGATCTGGCTGCCGCCGAGAATAAAACGAAACCAAAACTGGATCTCACCCTCTCCGCGGGGCCCACCTCCGCTACCCAGTCTTTCTCCGAGTCCTTCACGCGGCTGGTAAAGTTCAACTCATTCAGCATCAGCGCCGGGCTCAATTTTACCTACAGTATGGGGGCTATCCACATCCAGGAGACCACCAAGGCCATCCTCAGAAACAGTCTAAATATGATGCGACTGGCCAAAGGGAACCTCAAGGCTGCCCTGCGGCAGGGTGCTCTGCTGGCGCTGAATTCCTGGCAGGTGGCAAAAAAGCGGGTTTCCATCGCCACTCTGACCATCCAAAATGCGGAGCTTCACCTAG
>JAHJLU010000637.1 GCA_018821745.1 Myxococcota bacterium
ATCGGCGGCTCGGACCTGGGACCCAAAATGGTGGTGACCGCGCTGAAACCCTATATGCAGGAGGGCCTCTCCTTCCATTTTGTCTCCAACGTTGACGGAACCCACATGGCCGAGACCCTCTCCCGTGTCTCCCCGGAGACGACCCTCTTTCTGGTCGCCTCCAAGACCTTCACCACCCAGGAGACCATGGCCAACGCCCACTCGGCGCGGCGCTGGTTTTTAGCCGCAGCCCTGGACGAAAAACATGTGGCCCGCCATTTTGCGGCGATGTCCACCAACACCTCTGCCGTGGCCACCTTCGGCATCGATCCGGGCAATATGTTCGAGTTCTGGGACTGGGTCGGGGGGCGCTACTCCCTGTGGTCCGCCATCGGGCTCTCCATCGCCCTCTCCATTGGCATGGAGGGGTTCATTGAGCTCCTCACGGGCGCCCACGAGGCCGATGAACACTTCCGCACCACCCCCTTCGAAAACAATATCCCCGTCATTATGGGACTGCTGGGCGTCTGGTACAATAACTACCACGGCGCCCACACCCACGCCATCCTGCCCTACGATCAATACATGGAGCACTTTCCCGCCTATTTCCAGCAGGGAGACATGGAGAGCAACGGCAAGGGCGTCACCAGGGAGGGGCAGTTCGTGGATTACAGCACAGGGCCCGTCATCTGGGGCGAGCCGGGGACCAACGGACAGCATGCCTTTTATCAGTTGATCCACCAGGGCAAGAAGCTCATCCCCTGTGACTTTCTGGCCCCCGCAAACTCCCACAATCCCATGGGAGAGCACCACGCCATGCTCCTCTCCAACTTCTTCGCCCAGACCGAGGCCCTCATGAAGGGCCGGACCGAGCCCGAGGCACTGGAGGAGCTGGTGGCCCACGGAGAAAACAGCCCCGCACTTCAGATCCTGGCCAGAGCAAAAACCTTCCCGGGGAACATCCCCACCAACTCCTTTCTCTTTGACCGTCTCACACCCCGAACCCTGGGCACCCTCGTGGCACTCTACGAGCATAAAATTTTCACCCAGGGGATCATCTGGGATCTCAACTCCTTCGATCAAATGGGCGTGGAGCTTGGGAAAGTCCTCGCCAAGGCCGTCCTGCCGGAGCTTTCCGGGTCCGCACCGGTATCGACCCACGACAGCTCCACCAACGGACTCATTAACCACTTTAAACAGTTGAGAAAATAACCGCACGGGAGGTAAACACCATGGAAGGAAAAACGCTGGAGATCCTGGGGACCAGTCTCAACGCCGCCGCCACCTACGCGGTCCCCCCCCTCACCCTGCTCCGGTATGGGCGGATCCTGCTGGGGATTGACCGGGCGGATCCCGAGACAGGCTTTCGCCCCGAGCGCAGGGACCCGGCCTATGTGGCCTTTATCATGCAATCACTCATGCCTCTCATTAACAGCTATTTCCGCGTTGAGGTGGAGGGTGTCGAGCACGTTCCCCACCGTGGTGGTGCGCTGGTAGTGGGAAACCACAACAGCGGACTGCAGCCCGTTGACTCCTTCATCGCCGGCCACGCCATTATGGAACACCAGGGAGTGACGAGACCCCTGTTCGGGCTGGGCCACGACTATATGTTCCGCGAGCCGGCCCTGGCGGCACTTCTGGAAAAGATCGGCATCATCCGGGCGAATCCCCGCGCGGCAGACGCTGCCTTTGAGCAGGATGGCGTCGTTGTGGTCTATCCCGGCGGCGATATCGACACCTTCAAACCCTATACGCAGCGTAACACCATCCAGTTCGGAAACAGGAAAGGTTTTATCCGCCTCGCCCTGCGAAACCGCGTCCCCATCGTCCCCGCCGTCTCAGTGGGATGCCACGAGACCTGGGTGGTCCTCACCCGCGGGGAGCAACTGGCCAAGCTGCTGGGGCTAAAAAAACGCCTGCGCACCGAGGTCTTTCCCATTGTTCTCTCCCTGCCCTGGGGTATCACCTCGGGCTTTCTGCCCTTTATTCCCCTGCCCGCCAAGATCAGCCTCCGCTTCCTTGAGCCCATCTCGTGGGACCATATCTCTGCAGACCAGGCGGATGATCCACTTGTCCTCGAGGCCTGCTACCGTGAGGTAACCGATGTCATGCAGGCCGCCCTCACTCAAATGGCCTCACAGCGCTCTTTCCCCGTCATTGGATGACACTGAATATCAAAAAAGCCAGCTAACTGCCTTCACCCCGATGGAATATTTCCTCCGGCCGCCCCCGTAATATTTTCTTGACTTATGTAAAGAAACAGGCTTGATTTATTAAAACTTCATAGGATGCGTGTGTGTCTTAGCCATGCCCGAACAGGAACTCCACAACCAGAATCACCCCGATGACGCCCGCACTCTGGCTCGGCTTGAGCAGGAGATTGCGCTCCTCAAAACCCAGCACGAGGCCCATCTTCGGGCAAGGGCGCTCATACAGTTCGGGCAGTGGGAGCAGGACCTGACCACAGGCGCTTTCTTCTGGAGCCAGGAAGTTTTTGAAATATTTGGCCTCTCCCCCGAGACCTTCACCCCCTCCGTTGAGAGAATTCTCCTCCTGCACCTGCCTGAAGACAGGACCACAGTGCAGGAAAATCTCTCCCGCCTGAAAACCCAGGGGGGCACCTCCACCTTCAACACGCGGATCACACGCCCCGACGGCACCCTGCGTCACCTCCGGGTCAGCGCCATTGCCACCTGCAATGACCAGGGCCAGCCCGTGCTCCTCCAGGGCATCATCAACGACATCACCTCGGTCACCACGGCCATAGCGGAATCCCATCGCCATCTGAACAAGTATCGGTTCCTCTTTGACAACATGGCCCAGGGGGTGTTTTACCTGAGCCTCGACAAGACGCCCACCGAGGTCAACCCCGCCGCCCTGGCCATGTTTGGACTCACCAGGGAAGAGTTCCTCCAGAGCCGGAGGGATCACCCCCTGTGGGCCCTCTTTGGGGAAAACGACGCACCGATCCCGCCGGCCAGCCACCCCACGGCCCTGGCTCTCCTGACTCAGAGCGAAGTGAAGGATTTCACCGCCGGGATTCGGAATGCCCGCACCGGGGAGCTGGTGTGGGTCTCCATCAACGCCATGATGCTGGAGGATCCCGCAACAGGGGAGCCCACCAGTGTTATCACCACGCTACACGATATCACAGCCCTCAAAAAAGCCTCGGCGTCCCTGAGAAAATCAGAGGAGCACCTGGCCCACGCCTATAAAATGGAAGCCCTGGGCACCCTCTCTGGTGGTATCGCCCACGAGTTCAACAATATTCTCGGGATTATCCTTGGCAACGCCGAGCTGGCCCTCGAGGATCTGGAGAAGTGGCACCCCGCCACCGACGCCCTCAAGGAGATCCGGGTGGCGGCGCTCCGCTCCCGCGACGTTGTCTCCCAGCTCCTCCACTTCAGTCGCAAGAGTCACCGTGTAAAGAAGTTCGTCCCCCTGCAGGACATTCTGCGCGACACCATCAAGCTCCTCGCGGCTTCTCTGCCCTCCTCCATCCAGATCACCGACAAAATCCCCGGCTCACTGCCCCTCATCAAGGCTGACTCCACCCAGATCCGTCAGGTCCTCATCAACGTGTCCACCAACGCGGCCCACGCCATGGAGAACAACGGACACCTCTCCTTCGCCCTGGCAAAGCTACAATACGCGGAGCCCCTGACCATCAACCATTTCCAACTGGAGCCGGGCTCATACCTGCAGCTCACCGCCCGTGACACGGGGACAGGGATCCCGGCGGAGAATCTCCCCAAGGTCTTCGATCCCTACTTCACCACCAAGAAAATCGGCGAGGGCACGGGCATGGGGCTCTCGGTCATCCACGGCATCATGAAGGATCACAACGGCGCCGTCTGGATCGAGAGCACCCCCGGTGAGGGGACCGCCGTTCACATGGTCTTCCCCGTGGCCGCCCAGAGCATCTCCCTTTAATTAACCTGCAAAAACGCAGGGATCAGTCGGTAGCGTCCGTGGTGGTGCAGGTGAAAATCTCCACACAACGGTAGCAGCCGTCCTTGACGATGGCCGTGGATCCCTCGCCGCACTCGGGGCGTGGCATATTGCACAGGGCCATGGGCTCCGTCTCGCAGCCGTGGGGGAAGCACCCGGGGACACAGTCCTCACAGTATGCGCAGGATCCCGTGGCACAATCGCTGCAGAACTCGTGGCTGCCGCAGTCCAAATCGGAGACACACCCGGGCTCACCCCATGCCTCGCAGGTCACAGCGTTCAGGCATTCGTAGCAACCGTCTCTAACGGCCAGCACCTCAAGCTCGCCGCACTCAGGCGTTACCAGAAGATCACAGGTCACCTCGCTGCCGTCGTCGCACCAGGAGTCACTCACCCGGTTGCAGGTGGCAATGTCCACACAGCGCCACCGGCTCTCAATTACCACGGCGGTCGCCCCGGTCTCGCACTCGGGTCTCGCCTGATTGGCGGTCTCAACCGCCTGGGTCTCACACTCATGGGTGAGACAGGCCCCCACGCAGTCCTCACAGTCGGGGCAGGAGCTGGCGCCGCAGTCGTCACAGTATTCACCGGTATCACAGTCCGCATCGATGTAACACTGGGGATACCCCCAGGGATCGCAGGTCTCGGGGTTGACACACCGGTAACAGTTGTCCTGGATGGCCAGGATCTCGTAGTCGGCGCACTGGGGCTCTGCCATGTCGCACAGTGCCTCGGTGCCATCGTCACAGATTCCCCCCATTTCCTCACAGTTTGATCGCATCACACATACCCAGCAGCCGTCACGCACCACCGCAACGCCATCGTATCCGCACTCGGGCCGGATCATATAGCAGTTGGCCTGGTCCTCTGTCTCGCATGAATGCTGCTGACAGACGGCCACACAGTCGGTGCACCCGGGACAGGAGGCGGCCCCGCACTCGTTGCACCACTCGTCGGCGTCGCAGTCAACATCTCCTGTACAGAGGTTCCCGTTGTTGTTGTTATTGAGCACCGGGGGTTCGCAGGTGCCGGGGTCAACACAGAGGTAGCAGTCATCCTGATAGGCGAGGATGAGCGGTGCCGCGCACACGGGCTCCACCATCCTGCAGGAGGGCACGGTGCCGTCATCACAGGAGGGGTCATGACCAGACCCGTTGTTTGAACCCTCAAAGGTCACGTTGCACGCAGAAATAAGAAACAATAACAAGGAAATTGCGACTGAAGTTTTCATGGCGGCTCCTTTTTATCTATTATGGCGCGAAATCGGAAATCGGCAAGAACTATTTTATACTCGCGCCACAACAGGGGTCATACCCTATGGCGTTCCAACTTCTCCCCAAGCGTGGTACAACGCTCCCATGAACACCTTCCTTTTTGACCTCGACGGCACCGTCACAGATACCAAAGCCGATATTGTCTTCTCCATCGGCAGGACCCTGGAGCTG
>JAHJLU010000638.1 GCA_018821745.1 Myxococcota bacterium
CGGTGAACTGTACCGCCGCATCGCCTCCAACACTCCCTGCTGGGGCAAGGATGTCCGCTCCTTTCGACGCCGCTACAACCATCGCAAGGGCACCTTTGAGCCCGTCCGAGGAACCTCCATCAGTATCCCCAAGGGTCTCATCCCGCACAAAGCCCTCCCTGGGCCCCTGCCCGGGACGAGGCAGCAGTCACTGGTCCCCTTCTCCGTCACAGGTGCCTCCTCCTGGCAGGGAGATGTGAAAACCGGAGATTACGAGCCCCCCACTATCCGACAACTGACGGATCTTGATCCCCGCACTGTCTGGATCTCAGGAGACTTTGCCGGCAAGGGCAGCTATTTTACCTTCGCAAGGAGCGTGGGGCCCTTTGGGGTCATGGGGCTCAGGATCTTCCCCGGCAACTACCGCTCCGCCGCCACCCTCGGCGCCTTCCCCCGCATCCGGCGTTTCGCCCTGTATAACGAGAAAGGGGTGGGTTTTATGGTGACCATCCCCAGTGACCCTCTCACCATGAAGGGGAGCGCGACCCGGCCTTTCCATGTGCGATTCCCCTCACCCCTGAAGGCAGCGTGCATAACCGTTGTTATCCTGGACTGGTATCCTGCCAGGAAGTCCGGAGGCAAAAAGGCACCGGCCCCTCGCCCCCCTCTCGCGCTCTCAGAGCTCACCTTCTTTTCCACCCTGGATGTGGAGGCAGATCCCCTCACGAACCTTCGCAAACACCTTGAAAAGCAGACAATAACCTGGTCTGCGGCTCTGGGGATAATGAAACGACTCCCCGACGGTCAGATCCTGCGAGCCCTCAAGGAGGCTCGCTCCGCGGATTTAAAAAGGATGGCGCTCTTTATCGCCGTAACGAGAAACGATCCGCGCTTTCTCCCCTGGCTCATTGATGCCCTCTCCTGGGCACAGGGTGACTTCCTGGAGCAGCTCTCAAAAAGACTCTCCTCCCCCTCGGGGCTTCCGCACCTGGAGACCATGATCCGTAACACTACCCTTGACCGGGCGCTCAGAAAGCTGGCCTTTCGCGTCTACCTCAAGGGAGGAAAACCATCTCTATCCCTGCTGCTCACTACCATGGGGCAGGGTGACTCCCGGGATTACCGTATCAGACATCTGGTGGAGCGCACCGTCAAGGGGGACGCTCGAAAGCATCTCATGGAGGAAGGGTGTAAAAAGTCCGATATCTACCGGTACAGTGGATTTCTCTGGCTTTTTGCCCGATGGACGGCCAAAGACCCGCGCCTGAGCCCTACCCTGGCCCCCTGCCTGAAAAAGAAGATGGGCAAATCCTTCACCCAGCGGATGCGCTACCTGTTCGCTGCCCAGCAGTGCCATAACTGCGGCCTGCTGCCCCAGATCACCACTCTCTACAGCAAGGACCCCAGGACCCCCGTCAAGGCCCGCGCCGTGCAGGCAGCGGCCTCCATGGAGGGTGGATTCGCCCTGGTGAAGAGCGCGCTCTCCTCGCCCAATCCCGTCATTCGTGCCGCCGCTGTAAAGGCCATGGGTAAAAAGGCCCTGCCCAGTGCCGTCTATGCGGACTTTAACTCGGAAATTCCGGATCTTGCCCAGGCAGTTCAGGCCAATCTTATGTCCCGCTGTGATCCACAGAGCCATTCCCTGTTGAAATCTGCGCTCGGAAAACGCCTCGCACGATCTGCCGCGCTGCACATCATTGAAGAGTGCCGGTTTTCTCCTCTGGCAAAGGCAGTGTTCAAGCTGTTCAACCATGAGAAAAATCTCATGGTGAAGGCTCGCCTGGCGCTCACCCTTGGTCGATTGAACCACGCGCCCTCCTTTGCCCACATCCACACCCTCTTCTGGGAGACTTTCAATGCGGGCCGGAAACTCCCCCACTCAGGGAAAAAACTCTACGCCGCGGGCACCCTCCTCGAGGCCCTCAACGAGTTTCCTGCACAAAACCTCCATCCCTTCTGGCTCAAGCTCCTGAAGAACCCCCTGCCCCGCAGCATGTGGTCCGTCATCACCCCTATTTTGGGACACAAATGTCCGCCCTGGTTGAAAAAGATGGCGGCCAACCCCAATGATCCACTCTCCGCTGGCGCCTTTCGGTCGCTCCGTCTGCAGTGTGGGTGGCGCTCTTTTCGGTAAAAAACCGGACAATTTCACCCTCTTTCAAATCACAGACATCCCATTTACCGCAGCGCCGGATCAACGCACAAACAGGATCCACCCACGCTTTATTTTAAATATCCTTGTAAGTGTAATGGGAAACGCATTTTCTCTCCAAAATGTGATCTCCCTCGCTAAATTTTTTATTCCCTGTAATATCAGTCAATTAAAGCGTGTTCCGGTATAATTGCGACATTATTGTCACCCTGAAAAGTTGAAAAGAGCCCCGGCGGCTGAAAAAAAATGCATAGTATGACATTCTTGTCATATCCTCTTTATTGTTGCAATATCATAATGATGGAAATAAGAGTCCTTGCGCATGGACCTTCCCTGTCAATTTTTTTAGGGGTTTTGAGGGTGACTGGCAAAAAAGTAATGCTAGGCTACAGTAAGAGTTAAGGAGTTGATTATCCGTTGCTCGGTAGATATGATGCTACATATCGAGGGCCCGCTAAAACCCCTCGATATGTAGAAATCAAAAGCTAAGGTAAGAATTCGGCGAATAAGTTAGGCTAAGAAAAGGTTATGCTTCAAAACGGTCATAGGCTCAGTTAAGTCGAAGAAGCAGAACTGGACTGAAAAAAAAGGATTAGGCTAAGTTAAGCATCAAGACCAGCACCCACTTTGATTGCAAAATGAATGCCTGATTTCTCTTCTCTTCGTTTTCTCTCAACAATTCAAAGAGGTACTTCCCCACCCCGGGGAAGTGCGTCCATTTTCCAGTGGTGAAGTATGACATTCTTGTCATGATCCACGATAAAGTGCCCACATTTCCAGTCACGCACCCCCAAAACCGCCAATTTTTGAAATATAGGGATCGTTTTACCTTAATAGGTGTGTACCCAGAGCCAGTATGGAGCGGTGTCGGTGGTGCCACCGGGGCAGCTGCTCACACCCTCGCCGAAGACACGGAAGTACATGTAGGATGAAGTCTGGGTCTGTGAGCCCGCGGGAATGTCGTAGATTTCGTCATCCACGGGGGTGGAACCGTCGTTGTTGGCATAGGCGCCGCCAATATAACTGAGTGAGGTCCCGTAATAGAACTCGACGTCAAGGTCGCCGTCGGTGCCGTAGAACCACACCTCAACCCGATAGTTGTTGGAGGCGGTGAAGGGGAACTTATACCAGTCCACGTCACAGTTGCAGGCGGCGAGATCGGTGTAGATGGTCCCCACGGTGAGGGTCACGGCCGAGGAGGATCCCCCGTTGGGTTCAAAGACGTCAGTGAAGCAAGCGTTTCTGCAACCCGACTCATCAAACGTGCAGTTACTGTAGCAGTCCAGGTCTCCACCCCAGATATACCCGAGATCTTCACACCAGGTGTAATCAAGATCGAGTCCGTCGCACTCCTCGGTGCCATCTATTACATCATTGCCACAGACCTGACCGGTGCAGTTGTTCTCGTTGAAGGTGCAGTTTGAGTTACAACTGAGGGTGCCGCCATCGAAGCCCCGGGAGATACAGGTGGCCCCGTTGAGGTTGCTGCCGTCGCACTGCTCGGGGGAGTTGATAATGGTGTTCCCACACAGCACGTCGGTGCAGGATGTCTCGTTGAAGGTGCAGTTGGTGTTGCAGGCAAGGGTGCCGCCATCATGACCAAGGGAGATGCAGGTCTGGGAGTCCAGATCAGTGCCATCGCACTCTTCCGTACCCTCCTGGTTATTATTCCCGCAGTTGGTGTTGGTGCAGGCGGAGTCATTGTAGGTGCAGTTTGAGTTACAGGTGAGAGTCCCGCTGTCAAATCCACGACTCAGACAGGTTGCCCCATTGAGATCACTGCCGTCACAATCTTCGGAGCCATCGACAGATCCGTTGCCACACTCGGAGCACAGGGCCGTGTCATACTGACAACTGGCCGTGCAGGAGAGCACCCCGCCCATGTATCCCAGTGAGGCGCAGGTGGCATTGTTCATGTTTGGCCCGTCGCAATCCTCGCCGTTATTGACGATGGTGTTGCCGCACAGGGAATCCTCGCAGTCTGTGGTGTCATACTGGCAATTGGCACCGCAGCGGAGCGTACCACCCGCGAAACCCACATCGTTGCAGGTGGAATTATTGAGATTCACACCGTCACAATCTTCGCCGGCATCCACCTGCCCGTTGCCACAGCTCTCCATGGTGCACTGGGTCTCGTTAAAGGTGCAGTTGGCGTTGCAGGACAAGGTGCCATCATCATATCCCCGGGAGCTGCATGAGGATCCAGCGAGGTTGGTGCCGTCACATTCCTCCCCGATATCCAGTTGACCATTGCCACACATGGATGTGACACAGCCGGTGGTGTCGAAATTGCAGGTGCTTGTGCAGGCAAGGTTTCCGCTGGCATACCCCAGGACACTGCAACTGGCTCCCGACAGATCGAGGCCATCACACTCTTCAGCACCTTCGGCGATTGCATTCCCACAGCTCTCGGTCACATTATTCGCGTTGGAGGTGCCTCCCTCGGCACAGGAGATCATAAGAGCCATGGTGACAAGCAGTACAAAAATATTTTTCATGACAACCTTCCATGGGTATCAGGTAAAAGGGTTCTCACAGTCACAATCTCTTTTATACCACGTTTTTCCAATGAGGTGATGCATGTTTCCCACGAGATATGGTGTAAAATGCGGGAAAATCCTCGCTAGTCCTGATTGGGGCACAGCGAAACCGGCCATAATTTTTTAAGAACTCCTTGAATATATGCGTGGGTCTGGAGTATGTTTCTGAGAATATCTTTCGGAATCTCACACCAAGGAGCAGGTAATGAAATTTCCTTCCACAGCCATTGCAATACTATTAACGGTGGGACTCTTTATCTATCCGTCAACCGGTCACACCACTCCCGGACCTGCGGCCAGGGCAACCCCCAAGCCTGCCAGTCCTGTCAACGCCAGAAATCTTATGGCGGTGAAAACCATTGCTCCTCCCAAGAGCTGCCCCTATTATTGTTATGATCCCGTGAACAACACCACGTCACTCCACAACTGGTGCAAAACACAGCCATTCTGTGGAAACACCCATAGTTCCAACAGAAACTCCTATTCGAGGTACCAGTATTGTCCCTCCCACTGCTTCCACCCCAACCGCGACTACTATAAAATGAAGGAGTGGTGCATTGCCCGGGGCGTCTGCAGCAAATCCGGCGGCACTTCTAACAGTTACCTCAATCCAAACTATGTGCTGCAGCGGAACTACTCCCTGAGAAACTACTACTACCAGAAAGTTGGCCGCATCATCCGGTTCACCCTCAGCAACCAGGGCGCATCCAACATGACATGGACGGTTTCCCACATGCCGTCGGGTGCCACCTTTAACACCACCACCCTGGAATTTATCTGGAAACCCCGGAGCTGGCACGTGGGAAGCTCCTTTGTCACCTTCACCGTCTCCGACGGCAAGCAGTCAGCCTCAAAGACCATCGAGTTCAAAATCAAGGAAGAGTGGGAGGCCTTCTTCCTCCCGGGCCTCTCCTACACAACTTATATCCCCAACAATACAAAAATGCTGGGGACCTATCACGGTGTCTCCATCAACTACATCCTCCTCGCCTGGGTTCACCGCAACGAAAAGCGCGGTCCCTCCCACGGACGGGTCTATTTCAAGCTCGACATCATGCAGGGCACCAAAGAGATCCTCGACAACAAGAATAAAGACGCCAACGATATGATCTACTGGGCATTTGGTGTTGACCTCTCCTTTGAGCGCAATCCCAAAAGGCCCTTCGCCATCCCCTTCTTCGGGCTGGAGCTGGGCGGCAGTTACAGCGCCCGCCCCTACGAAGACGACAACTGCTCTCTCAGCGCAGGAACATGCGACAACAAACTGGGGGGCGTTTTTCACATCACCCCCACCTTCGGGATGCACCTGTGGTCCGACCGTAACTTCTTCGTCACCGTCTCCGGGGGCTACTCCTTCGCGGTTCAGGACTCCGACAACCTGCGCGGCTGGCGCGTCAACGCCGGCGTGAATTTCACCTTCTGGTAGACCCGGACCGCGCTCCCCCTTCTCCCACCCTGCATACAGCAGTTCCTTTTTTCCCCCACACTCCGTTGTCCCTTGAACGGCAAAAATTTATAACACTCGGTTGAGCAATCCTGTATTCACGTAGCGCAACCATGGGTTGAGTCTACCCTGACACACAGCCCCCGTTGTCGCCCCTGTGAATAGCTCATGATTGAACACAAGTTTCCTTTGAAAAAGGAACTGAAAAATGGGGTCAGCGTTAAGGTAAAAACGGCTCTGGCGATTATGGGAGTAAAGGAAACGTTTCAGTTCCTTATACATACGGGCTAAGAGAAGTAATGAGGAACTGAAAGGATTTGCAGTAGGGGGTCCATGGGGGACGAAGAGTCCCCCATGGCCGTCAATGGTGGGTCTGGGCGGTGAGCCAGCATGTTTCGAAGAAACACAGGCACTCTGCATAACTTACACAATTAGCCTGCTGCCGAGTTCCAACATAAGTGCCAATAACGCGCACATGAGTGCAGCAAACCAATGTGCTTTCTGGGTTCCTGCCTTCGCAGGAACGACAAGTACTCGATACGACTTGGGATACACTGGGTATTTGAAACGACGGATTGATAGAGGGTGGTTTGAAGAGCTCACTGTAGACGCGTTGAAAGCAGGCAATGGCATGCTACTCGCAGTCAAACGCGGCGGGTCGTTAGCCGCAACAAAGATGCTTCCACACAGAGCGTTCCCTTGTGTACCCTTTTAACTGATAATTTAGGAAGAGATTGGTTGGGCAGAAAAAAACCGGGGGAGGAGGACCTCCCCCGATGGGGAATTACTTGACGCTGGGGGGAGCGAATTCGGCAAATTCGAAGGTTCTGGTGAGACCACGCACCATCTCGAGGTTGTCGATGTAGTTGATGAGGGATCTCTCGGCAGCCTTGAAGGTGTTGTATTCTTCTTCAGCTACGTCGGGGTCACCACCAGCGGCGATGTAGGCAGCCTGAGCGTCGTTGTAGGCAACGAGGCGGGCGTTTGCCACTGCGAGCATCCTGGCACCGATGGAAGGATCAACCATCTGACCCTGGATGTCTATTTGTGGGTACTTGAGGGC
>JAHJLU010000639.1 GCA_018821745.1 Myxococcota bacterium
AGCTGGCCCGGTGGCCCAACTCGGGGCAGACCGATACGGTGGCCCAGGATTACCCCGCCACTGTGGCCGGTGATATCTTCGGCACTGCCACCACCTTTGATTACATGGGCAGCACGGGCCAGGGCAACGCCGATGACGGATACCCAAACTACACGGCCAATGTGGGGGGCACTGATTACTATCTCTATCACTGCACCTGGGAGTGGGGCGGCGCCACCCACCGCTACTGGTTCCTCTCCACACAGGACCCCACGGTCAACGCCAATTGCTGGCCGGACGCCATCACCTCATGGCTCGGCGCCGGTGAGGAAGAGATCCCCGCGCTGGCCAGCTTCGGGGGCAGCGCGGCCGAAGAAATTACCGCCCGAAATACGCCGGTGGATAATGCCAGCGGCGGGTTCCTGCGAATCCCCGAAGTACTCTCGGACACCACCTTCACCTTCCCCGGCGATCGACACCTCTCCTGGGGTGAGAATCAACTCTTCGTCCAGGGCCTCTTGGGGAACTACTGGGCCGACGACACTCTGGAATCAACCATTGCCGGCAGCACAGTCACCCTCACCGCCGATGCCGCCTACGGGATCAACGCGCGCCAGCCGTTCTTCATGCTCAATGTGCTCGAAGAGCTGGACGAGCCGGGTGAGTACTATGTGGACAGGACCCGGGGCGTCCTTTATTTCTGGCCCCCGGGAGAAATGGACACCCCCATGGAGGTCACCGTGGCCCAGGGTCCCCTCATCTCCATGACCGGTGCCTCCCACATCCACTTTTCGGGCTTCACCCTGCAGTCCGTACGTGGCTCTCTGGCAAAAGTCTCCGGCGCACAGGACATCACCTTCGGATACATGACCTTCCAGAACGCGGGCCTCGCCGCCCTCTCCCTGGAAGGCAGCGACAGCGGCGTCTACAGGAGCATGGTGCGAAACACGGGGGACATGGGGATCCAGGTGCGTTGCGGTGACCGGTCCACGCTGGAGAAGGGGAACTGCTTCGTGGAGGACACTGAGGTTAAGAACTTCAGCCGCTGGAACCGCACCTATTCCCCGGCGATCCGGCTTGAGGGATGCGGCAACCGGGTGCTGCACAATCACCTGCACTCCGCTCCCCACACCGCGATCCTCTTCTCGGGCAATGATCACCGCATTGCCTTCAATATTATCAACAATGTGGTGAGTGAAGCCAATGACGCCGGAGCCATTTACACGGGCCGGGACTTCGGATACCGGGGCAACACCATCGAGTTTAACTATATCCACCACATCAACTCCCTCTTCGGGGGCTCCCACGGGGTCTACCTCGATGACGCCGTGAGCGGTATCACCGTGCGCTCCAACATCATACACACCCTCAACGGGCTGGCGACACAGTCCGGAGGGGGACGGGACAACATCTTTGAGTACAACATCATCGTCAACGCCCGTGAAGGTGCCCACGCAACGGACCGCAGAGCCCAGGCCAAAAACAACGACCTGTGGAGCGGCGAGAACCCCGACTCCTGGAACCTCCTGGGACGGCTCTCCCTCATCTTCGAGTCCTATCTGCACGGGACACCCCTGAACCACCGGACCGAACCCTGGTCCTCGGCCTACCCCGCCCTGGCGGCCGTCCCCGCCGACTACGCCGATGTGGAGGGGACCCACTGGCTTGACCCCGAGGGCTCGGTGTTTGCGCGCAACCTGGTGTGGCAGACCGAGAGCCTCTTCAGGGAGGGCACCTGGGGGGGTGAAGGCGCCCTGGCCTGTTACGCCGACACAACAGAAAATCTGGTCGATCAGGATCCCCTCTTCACCGATGAGGCAAACGGAGACCTCTCCCTCTCGGCGGGCTCCCCCGCCTATACCATCCCCGGATTTGTCCCCATCGATTTTGCCTCCATAGGGATTCGCCCCTGAGGAGATACCCAAAGAGAGCTGAAATCCAAGGAGCAATGACATGAAAAAATTTACCATTCCCCTTGTGGGCGCCATTCTGGGCATTATCGGCGTGGTCCTCCCCTGGATGACTGTCAGTGTCGGACGCGTGAGCCGCTCTGTGTCCGGGTACGATTCAAAACACGGGCTGCTCTTTATCGGGGCGCTGGCTGTTGTCGCCATCATCTGTGGCATCATGCGCGCCCAAAACTCGGAGAACTCCATTGTCGGCGGCGTTATAGCTGTAGCGGGCATCGGTCTGGCCATCATGGCCTACAATGATCTGCAGAATGTGCGGGAGGGGGTTCGCGTTGTGAAAAGTTTCATGGGTGGGAGAGGGATGAAGGTGGAAGTAGGCATCGGCCTGTGGACCGTGCTCACGGGAGTGGGCATAGTCGCCCTGGGCGCGATTTTTGACCTCATCCGGGCCAACCAGTACCAGAGCGACGGATTTCTCGACA
>JAHJLU010000640.1 GCA_018821745.1 Myxococcota bacterium
GGTTCCCCACGGAATGTCCAAGCAGCAAACACCATTGACCAAAATGGGAAAACGGAGCGCCTATGGTCTGGGAGATCTGCTCCACGGCAGGGTATCTGATATCACAACAAGCAACATGTATTCCTGTGTCGAAACGGCACTGGGCATTTCAATGGGGGCTGGCTACACCGGGCGGCTCAGAACCAATCCGGAGTGGGGGCTCCCGGGTGTTTTTGTCGAAGATCGCGAGCGTGCAGCCAGGCTTTTACGGGACAAGGGTGTTATCTGGACCTATCAGTACATGGCAGGGAATCCTCAGGCCGCGTTACCGGGTATGCGGTCATGCTTTCACGGGTCAGCGATACTGGTCAGGGATCTTCACTTTTTCAAGATCCCCAAGGGTGAGGTGGCTGTTTATGTGACCCATGATTCTCTTCTCTCCTGTCTGATTGCGGGTATCACCCGACGTCCCATTCTTCCGAGAAACTGGCCGGCCTATCTTGAGGGGTTTGTGCTGTGGGTCGATGACTGGAAGATGGCGGTGGCAAATCGCGGCATCTGCCTGCCTGTCTCCGGACCCTTCTGAGGCATCTCTGCCATGAAATGACAACTGACCGACGGAAACTGTCAGGGGGGTGGTGAAAATATGGTAGTGTATCAGGGCATTGATGACCCCAGGAGTGTGCCATGGAATTCACCCGTCCCGTTTCACAACTTATTCCTACGCGGATCAGCGTGCGGACCTACGACTCCAGAAAAATATCCAGGGAGGATCTCTCCGCTCTGGACTCCTGTGGTTCAGAAATCTGCGCTCCCTTTGGCAGTGACCTTGCCTTTCGCGTTGTCCACCTGCCGGATCTGGAGGAGGGCTACCTGGCAAGCCTTGGAACCTATGGTGTGATCCGGGGTGCATCCTATTATCTCCTGGCTTCGGTAAAGGAGTCCCTCAATGCGCTGGTGGATTTCGGATATGCTTTTGAGTTGATGGTGCTTAAAGCCCATGATCTTGGGCTTGGAACCTGTTGGCTGGGGGGAACATTCACGCGGAGCGCCTTCGCCGAGTTACTGGGAGTGAGACCCAACCACATTGTTCCCTGTATCTCCTCACTGGGACATTATAATCCATCCATGCCCATGCGGGACAGGGCGATCCGGATACTTGCCCGGTCCAGCAAGCGGCTCCCATGGGAAAAGATCTTTTTCCACTCGGATCTGAAACATCCTCTCCGTGAAGAGACGGTGCCAAAGTATGCGGTGCCCCTCGAAATGCTGCGGTTGGCACCTTCAGCTTCGAACCGTCAACCCTGGCGGATTATCTATGATGCGGGCATCTTCCATTTTTATCGGTACCGCTCATCAATGTACCTCGCGGGAATGCGGCTCACGAAAATTCCTGATCTGCAGCTGGTTGATATGGGAATTGCCATGGCGCATTTTGAGCTGTCGGCCCAGGAAGTCGGCATCACCGGAGCGTTTGAGACCATGAGAGAACGCAAGGAATTCAAGGGGATGGACTACGTTGTCTCCTACAAAGAGGAAATCTAAAAGCGGTTGAATATTCCTGTTCGGGTGTAACGCGGAGCAGGTATTTTTCAACTCACGGGGGTGGCGATTTCTGCATCGGGGGGACGTCCCGGCAGGAAGGGCGCAACCATGAGCGCGGGTGCAGCCACTACGAAGCTCAGCCCGAAAGTCCATCCGTAACCGAGGGACGAGGCGGTAAAGCCGCTGGCGACTCCGGCGAAGAGTCCGGAGACTGCCATGAGCCCCGAGCCGATGGCATAGTGGGATGCCTTGAACTCTTTTTTGCACAGAGACATCAGAAACGCCATGAGTACTGCCGTTCCCATTCCCCCCGATAACTGTTCCACCCCATGGACCACTGCCACAAGAATTACATTGAATGTCTGGGGACCATTGGCAGGGTGAAGGGCCGGGGCCAGATAGAAGGCAAGCAGCATATACAGAATGTTGGTACTGTTTTGAAACAGGATGATGGGGAAGGCCACTTTTTTCAGGCCGATTCTGGAGATTGCCATTCCTCCGAGCAGTGCCCCGGCAATGGATGCCGGCAGACCGACTCCAGCAGAGATCCATCCATAGTGAACCTTCATGCCCAGGTCCACGATCATTGGGCTCACCATGGTGGTGAGCATAAACTCTCCGGCTCTCAGGAACATGATGAAAACAAAGATGACGCCCATGGAATCGCGGTCTACGAAACTGAGGAAGGTCTGGGCAAAGCGGCCATCTTTCCTGCGTTCCAGGGATTGTCTGATGCGGTTTTTTGCCAGGGCCAGCGTGACGAGCAGCAGACACAGGATGATGGCTACCCAGTGAGAGAAGTGGAACTTGCCCAGCAGAGGGTAGGTGGTCTTGAGCGAGAGATATGTGCTGCTCTGGAAAAAGAGGCGGAACAGGACAACCACACCGGAGACGAGGAGGGAAATGAGGAGCACCCGCGGCCGCGCCAGAGAACGGAACATCGACCGGAAATTCTCTCTGGGGGATTCCACTTCGGCGAGCCACCTCAGATGGATGAAGAAAAGGAGGGAGAAGATGGCCGCCGCAGTGCCAAAAGCCACGGGCCACCCGATGGTGGTTCCGAGGGTCACGATCACTCCGGTACCGGCCATCATGGCGATTCGATACGCCATCACCCTGTAGCCTACATACCGCGCCTGCCCCGCCTCGTCCAGGGCTTCCAGGTAATACCCGTCGATGGCGGTGTCGTGGGTCGCTGCGATGAATGCTCCGATGAAGAAGAGCGCAGCAATGAGCGGGACCCCCATTGAGAGGCTCGACAGGGCGGCGCTGAGGATCATCATCAGTGCCAAAAATCCTTGAGTATAGAGCATCCAGCGTCTCTTTGTGGAATACTGATCAAGCAGGGGGGCCCACAGAAACTTGAGGATCCAGGGGAGGCCAAAGAGGGAAGTCATTCCGATGTTTTCCAGGGAAACCTTCATGTCCCGGAAGAAGACCGAGGATACAGGCCTGATAACAGTAAACGGAAAGCCCTCAGCAAAATAGGTTGTAAAAGCCCACACCATCCTCTTCTTGAAAAAACGCTCTAGCATACTCACCACTCCTGGGCTCCTATTCTCCCGCAAAAGCTGTGATTGTCCAAATTATGATACTTTTAAGAAATACCTTGATTATTGGGCCCGGATCATGTTTTCTCAGACCGTGCTAGAAAAACCAATTGACCGTTGCCTACGCAGAGAATTTCAAAAACGTTGGCAGCAAGTAAAGGAGAAGACTTAATGAGGAATTACACGCTTTTCACTCTAATCGCATCCCTGGTGCTTTCCTTGGGTTTTGTCACATCCTGTGACAAAAAAGCCAAGTATCGCAAACATATGGAAAAATATGTTAAAGCGACCCGCACCATCTGGGATCAAGAAAATTCCGAGTACAACACTACCTTTAAGTGGATCGCCAAATTCACTGACGCCAAAAAAGACGAGTACAACAAAGGGATCAGTAAAAAACTTGACGCCTATAAAGTGCTCATTGAGAAACTCGAAAAAGTGGAAGCCCCCAACTCCGCTCTCGAGAAGATCAAGAAACTCGACGTGGACAGCCTCAAGGCCCGCCGCGACATCATAAAACTGTGGCGTGACAAGTTGAAAGAGGGCAAGCAGCCCAAATTCGACACCGAATTCACCGCCCTCTCCGGCAAATATTCCAACCTGCTCAAGGAAAGAAACAGACTGACCCAAGAATATTATAAAAAATATTCCAAATCAAAATCCCGCAGAGGCAAGAAAAGCAAAAAGTGGAAGAAAAAGAAGAAAAAGCGCTAACCGAGATTTCTTCACTTTCCATCCTCCCGTTTCCTTCCTATAACAGCAAATAAATACAGGGACTCAAATAAGCCTCCGGCTCTGGAGCCACTTGCGTGGTATGCA
>JAHJLU010000641.1 GCA_018821745.1 Myxococcota bacterium
ACCAACCTCCTGAGCCAGCAGAGAGCTGGTGAGATCCTTGTCGATCACCGCCTCAACGCCCACGTACTTGACATGCCCGTGCTGATCCTTGCGCTTGGCCACGGGGATTCCACCACCGCCGGCGGCGATGACGATGTGCCCCTGGTTGGCGGCGTCCCGGATCGTGTGCCGCTGGATCACCTTGAGGGGAATGGGAGAGGGAACAATCCGGCGCCACCCGCGGCCCGAGTCCTCAACGATCTTCCACCCCAGCTCCTGCTCGCGCCGCTTGGCCTCTTCCTCCGAGAGGAAGGGACCGATGGGCTTGGTGGGGATCTGGAAGGCGGCGTCGTTCTCATCGACCACAACCTGGGTGATCTTTGTCACGACGTAGCGTTTGATCTTTCTTTTACCCAGCTCATTGAGCAGCGCCTGCTGCATCACATACCCGAGGCTCCCCTCGGTCATGGCCACCAGCACGTCCAGGGGCTGCATGGGCACCGTCGCCTGAGTTCCTTCGTTCTGAAGGAGCAGCGCCCCGACCTGGGGACCGTTGCCATGAGTGATAATTATATTATAATCCTTTTCCACCAGATCCATGAGGAGCGTGCTGATTTTTGCAGCGGCGATCTCATGTTCTTCGTGGTTACAGGGATGTCCGTGTCTCAAAAATGCATGCCCTCCGAGGGCGATTACCGCGAGGTGCTTTTTCTGGTCCATACGACTCCTTTTTGCGAGGGCAAAGGGGCAAAGACCCGCTTTATCCACTCTGAATGAAAAAAACGATACGTTATTTCTGTTTTGAAAGCCAGGTAGCCATCTCCTGGATCATCTCCCGTGCGGCGCGGATGGAGGCGATCACCAGGTGATGTTCACTGAGGGCGGAAGTGAAGGAGAAGCTCATGCCCCACACCACGGATCTGTCGGTGGAGTCAATGAGTGCCCCGTAGATGTTCAGTTTCAGTTTTCCGCTGAAGGTGGTGCCCGCTTTTTCCAGACCGCTGATGAAAATAAAGCGTGGCGCGAACCCGTCCATTTTACGGGCGACCATGGCACCGCGGTAATTTTTACCCAGGAGGTTGAGATTGGCAATAAAGGCCTCTCCCCAGGACTCTTCCTTCACCACGGGTTCCAGTGAATTGGACTTCTGCGCGAACACTTTCCTGGCGGCCTGATAGACGCGGGGAAAAAACGCTTGATATTGCATGGGCATTTTGTCCCAGGCCACACCGTAGGAGTACCCCCGTTTTCCCAGATCCGTGATGACCGTATTGAGGATCGCCCGCTCCACGCTGCCTTTTTTATCTGCCACGCTCACCTGGGGCTTGAGAACCAGGATCTTCTCCCCCGCCTTGAAAGTGGTCTTTGAACTGAAGACAGTGATTGTCTTGGTACAGCCCATGGAAATTAGCAGAAAAAACAGACTAGATAGTATTCGCATGGTGCCTTGGCTTTGAGACGGGCCTGACACAATAACCCTGGATATACCCGCGGGTACAATCCAGGGATCGTCGTGCCGACTAATCCCTTTCAATAATTCGGTTCATAAGCGCCCAGTCTTTGAGATACCGGTTGAGAACCTTCAGAATTCGGTCCAGATTCATCTCGCCGTATTTGTCTTTTGCTCCCGCATATTTGAAATCACCGGACTTCATGCGTGTCTCCATGATCTCCTTGAGGGAGGTCATGTTGTCCCTGCCGGTCCTGCGATCAAAAATATCGAGGGTGTCCTTGAGGTAGCCGCCTTCACCCTGGGTGATGGAGAGCGTGACATCCACGGGGACCGGGGGCTTCTGGTAAAACCCTTCGAGCACCATGGTGACCTTGTTCATGGCCATTTCGAGAGAAAAGGAGACGTTCTCCCACCCGTCGGAGAGGAGATCTTCATCTTCCCATTCGGGGAAGAGGGGACGGATCTCGCCCAACGGACTGGCCGTGCCCAGCTCCAGAAAATAGTTCATCCGGCCCTTTGCATAGGTCCCACGCTGGGTGAAACTGCGCAGCCCGCTGGCGGTCACGATGTCGTTGGTGGGTTGAATCAGAGCGCTCAAGGGCAATTCTCTGAGGGGAGTTCCGTCGATCTGTGCTGGATTGATACGGGTCATTGTGCACCCCCTGCAGGAGCAGCGCCTTCCGGAGCGGCCATGGCGGCTTGCTCGGCGGCTTCTTCTGTTCTCATGAAGTCTTTCATGTACCGGGTAACCATGGCAACCACACCCTCGGTGTCGAGGGTGGGATACTGATCGGAGAACCGTGCAAATTTGGGATCGCCGGACTTCAAGCGAACCTGCATGATATCGAACAGGGAAGTGCGGCTCTCCTGCTCGTCTTTGTTGGTAATAAGAATAGTGTCATCGGCGGTATCGCCGGAGGCTATCCTGGCGAAGCTCGTCTTGACAAAGTAATAACGGTCTTCATTGCGGCCAAATTTGCCATTGATGGACATCTGAACGGTGCCGGGCGAAAATTCGAGTGTGACGGCAGCGTGAGCCCACCCGTCAACACACAGGGCCTGGGACTCAACTTCCGGGACGCTTATTTCCACCGGAACGGTAGGAACTTTTGGAAATTTTATAATATTTTTAGGTTGATCGCCGATGGCAATCCTTACCATAAAGTTTTCGCCCAGACTCTCGACCAGAGGGTTTCCCTTTCCTGCCAGTTCGTGCAAGGGGATCTTTGTCTCCCGCTCTCTGAATCCGCCACCTTCAATCGGGCCAGCCAATTTTTCCATTATTTCCTCCTTCAAAAAAATGGTTCCAGCAGAACCATCAGAACTGATTGAACAAATTCTGCTGCCCGACGTAACATGCCCATGAAGGGCTTTCGGCAGGCGTAAGACACTGTATGTTTATCAGAATTTTACTCCCATCACAAGACCGATTTGCCATAATCTACGAAAGGTGTGAACAGTTTGCCACATTGACTCCCGAGCACTTGTGCTATAATTTCGAAACTGAACCTTTTCATCCTCTTCAAGGAGAGTTTATCATGATAGTCAAACCCTTTCTCCTGGCCTCCCTCCTGAGTATCTCCCTTTTAACCGTGAGCTGCTCCAATTCTTCCATGCAGGAACGCCGAGCCTATCTCTCGCCCGAGGCCAACGCGGTCCGGGTTATCAAGCAACTGCCACCCAATTGCCAGCCCGTAGGCGTGGTGGAAGGGTGGGGAGCAGCCCAGGCCAGTGGCAAGACCGTGTGGACCTTCGCCATGAATGATCTGCGCAACAAAGCTGCCGCTCAGGGGATCACCACTGTTGTCCTCGAGCGCTACAAACACAACAACGACGGCAACGTCCTCTCGGTGAAAGTCTATGGGAAACTCATGCGCTGCGACGGTGCGGCCAGAGCCCAGCGTCCCCAGCCCAGCAACGGTGCGGACAACACCTATGGCTCTGTGCGGCCCACTCCTCCGCCCACCACCGGCGGCGATGTGGGCAAACCCCAGCCCACCACCGAACCCAAACCGGCCAACAACGGGACCACTCCCCCACCTGTGGAACCTCCCGGCGAAGAATTTTAGGACTTCTCCCCACACTCCTCCCGGCATTTTTCCCCCGACCGAGCGGGCTCCCTCGGGGTACCCGGATCCGACATCTCCATGAGCATAAAACCTTCCAACTTCACCCTCGGACTCTCGTCAAAACCGCTCCCAGAGCTGTTGCGTCCCTCTACCCTCACCGCCTTCATCGGACAGCCCCACATTGTGGGTCCACGATCTTTTCTCGTCTCTGAGATCAACCGTGGAAACCTTGTATCCTCTATCTTCTGGGGACCTCCGGGCGTGGGAAAAACCACGCTGGCAAGAATCCTCACGGGCATGGCCAACTACAACATGGTGGAGCTCTCGGCGGTAAAGGCATCGCTGAGTGATGTCAAACAGTTCCTCAAGCAGGCCGAGGGGGGAATGGGACGATTCGCGCTCTTCCTCGACGAGATCCACCGCTTCAATAAACTCCAGCAGGACGCCCTCCTGCCCTCCGTGGAGAGCGGCGATATCGTGCTTCTGGGCGCCACCACCGAGAACCCGGCCTTTGGCATCATCCCAGCGCTGCGCTCGAGAATGCGCATTTTTCAGTTCAGACCCCTTGAGGCCGCACACATCCGGATCGGCGTTGAGCGTGGCATTGAACACCTCCAGCAGCGGGACGGCACGGTCATCGAGATCGAGATCATGGACCAACTCATCCTGTTTGGTGGAGGGGATCTTCGAAACACTCTCCTCCTTCTGGAGGATGTCTACAGCTTCGCCCGCGGCCCCGAAACGCGGGTTGTCCTCACCAAAGAGGCCCTGGAGGCCGCAGCCAATCGCCTCATCTCCGATTACGACGGGGGCTACGATGCCCACTATGATCACGCCAGCGCCTTCCAGAAGAGCCTGAGAGGCTCCTCAGTCGACGGCGCCCTCTACTGGCTGGGCAAAATGCTTGAGGGCGGGGAAGATCCCATGTTTATTGCCCGCAGGCTGGTGATCACCGCTTCCGAAGACGTGGGGATGGCAGATCCCATGGCCCTCCTGCAAGCCCAGGCCGCCATGGATGCCATCCGAAACATCGGAATGCCCGAGGCCCGCCTGCCCCTCACCCAGGCGGTGATCTACATAGCGTCAGCTCCCAAAAGCAACAGTGTAATCAGTGCCATCTCCAAAGTCACCGCCACCCTCAGGGAGGGGCACTCCTACGGCGTCCCGCCCCACCTGAAAGACTCCCACTTCTCCTCGGCCGCGTCACAGGGAAGTGGGCTTGGCTACGTGTATCCACACACACGGGGGAGCGCGGTCATCACGTATCTCCCCACCCAGATTGAGCGGCCGGACTTTTACATGCCCCTCTCTGAAGCGGAAAACCTGCGCATGAGGAACCTCGACGGGTTCCTGAGGAACCACCACAATCCTCCCACCGCACCAGACAAGACCCTGGAGAAAAAACTCCTGGACCTCATCGCCCAAAAATCCGGGTCCCCCATAAAAACCGAAGACTTCGCCCAGGAGATGGGCCTCTCACCTGCGGAAGTGTACCACCTGCTGGTGAACCTGGAGCGGTCGGGACGCATCACTATTGACAAGTGGGCCACCATTGAAATAACGGGGGAATAAAGCGCGTCACCCCGAGCTGGAGCAAGCTAAATCTCACCAGCCCCGAAACATACGCCGTAGGTATCGGCACTTGAGGAACTGACACTGAAGGAGAGATTGACCAGTGGGCTGAACATGGAGCAGGTCAGGGCATCGCACTCGGCCGCCGTGTTGCAGATCTTCCTGCACTGGGCAGGTCGACTCTCAATGGTCGTGACCTTGGAACAGACGAACCCGCTGGCACATTCTTCAGTGGTGATACAGGTCTCCCCCTGCTTCTTGTGACCAAATTCCGGGGTGATCCCCACGCCCACGAACTGCACAACAGGGTCGGTACGGAGAATCCCGTCGGGCGTGATCACCTTGCAACGGTAGCCGGAGATTTCGTCGCTTCCGGTCATATTGTATTCACCGCTGAGCACATTGCATGTGTCCTGGGTTATATCATCGGTCGGGGAAAAAGCGAAGTAGCAGTACCCCAGAGGGAGAAAGGCCACCTCTGAGGCGATTTCGGGCACAACACTAATAAAGCTTTTCATATTATCCATCGAGTTTGTGGCCTGTTCGGTCCGCCACAAGTCAGTATTGAACTGGATGTTCCCCATTCGCAGGGTGTAACCACAGGGGTCCTCGGGTAACCCCATGTCAGCCAGAGGAACACAGGTCTGTGCGATGCACATGGAGGCTTTGGGACAGTCAATGTCCATTTCGCATTGCTCATAGTACCGGGCAGGGGCGCCCGGTATTTCACATCGGGAACCAATAACGGAGACCCCCAGAATATTCGTCTCAGGTGCAGCCTCGGTCTCGAGGTTGTAAGAAATGTAGCAGCTCTCACCCGTGCTGCACCCGCCCCTGACCGCGGGGTCGGAGGAGAGGGCATCTGAGACAGAGCACTGGTTCTGATTATTGACATTGTTAACATTGTTAATATTGTTAATATTATTCATAACAATGCAGTTTGGCTCTGTATTGCAGTCCTGATCATCACAGTCGGTGTAGCCGTCGCTGTCATTGTCAATCCCGTCATCACAGATGGTCTCCGTGGTGGTGTTATTGTTGTTGCTCCCACCGGGGTCATCAAAGGAAGTGATGGCCTGACAGGAGGCAAACAGCGCGAACATTGCAATGGTAGTGGCCAGAAGTTTCATCATGGTCTGTCCTCACGAAATAAGTGGAGTAAAACAATAAATTGTAGCATGCCCCGCGGGGATTCACACTGCTTTTTACTATCCACAAATAAATTATTATATTAACAAACAGTTGCAGGTTCTTCCCTTGACAAAACCGGCACGCCGCGCTGTACTGTGAGAAGTCACTATTTTTGCGTCACAGGAGCTCCAAATGCGTATTATACATTTATCTATTATCGCGATTTTGCTTTTGGGTTGTGACTCCAACACCCAGGGAAGCGACACCTGCGGGGACGGCGTCATTGATATCGGAGAGGATTGCGACGGATCTGAGCTGGGCGGGCAGACCTGCCAACAGGAAGGCTACTACGGGGGCGAGATCAGTTGCAACGATGACTGCACGCTGAACGTTTCCTCCTGCGTGGCCGAGGGAAGATGCGGCGACGGCGTGGTCGATCTGACCGACGGTGAGGAGTGTGACGGAGCTGACCTCAACGAAGAGAGCTGTAATTCACTGGATCCCTCCCTCTATTACAGCACGGTGGGTGCGCTTGCCTGCACCCCCCAGTGTACCTTTGATCTCGCAGGCTGTTTTTTCTGTGGAGACAGCGTGATTAACGGCGAGGAGTCCTGTGACGGCACAGATCTGGGCGGGCTGAGCTGCGCCGATGTGGACCCCGACTACTATGAGGGGGAAGGAACCCTGGCCTGTTCCAACACCTGCGAACTGGAGACCGGCGGGTGTCATTTCTGTGGCGACGGTGTCATCAACGGCGTCGAGAGCTGCGACGGTCCGGACCTTGGCACAAACGCCACCTGTGAGGAGATGGGGTTTCCCGGCGGGGTCCCCACCTGTGAAGCAGCATGTGATGGCGTGAGCTACGGGAGCTGCCACACATGGATTCTCCTCAGCAGCGGGATCGACCACACCTGCGGCGTTAACTCCGCGGGCGAAGTCTATTGCTGGGGAAACGGTGCAAACGGGCGCCTGGGGACCGGCACGGAAGATGACGAACCCAACCCGGTAAAGGTAACGGGGCTCACAGACACGGTGACGGACATCTCCGCG
>JAHJLU010000642.1 GCA_018821745.1 Myxococcota bacterium
GCAGAATCCTCCACACAAAGCCACTCCCCGCTGGCCAACACTACAAATTTATTCAAAGTTTTGATGCATTGAACTCACTTTTCAAAGAGTCTTAATCATGGCTTTTTGCCAAACGGCCGCCTGATCTCCTCGGGAGATCTGACAAACCACTCCCGGGCACCTTTGGAGAAAAAGAGCAGCAGGGAGGTGGCGAGCAAAAAGAGCATCAGCGCCAACATAGTAACAAGTGAATAAATGCCTGAACCTATATGGCTCATCCGCTCCCATCCACACAACAACAGCACCACAACAACAGTTGCAGTGATAGATATCAGCATCGTCATCCAGGCATAAAGCAGCCGTGACCTCCTGGCCCGCATTGAGATATCAATAAAGAAAACAACAAACACGAGGATGCGCAGCACCTGCATGATCCCGCCATCAATCTGGTGATAAAAATTCCTGCTGTGAAGATGCTTCACCGCATAATTGATGATGAGAACATAGACAGTTGACCCCAAAAAATACAGCGCCAGTACATAGAGCGCCTTTACTGCCGCCGGTATCTCCCACATTCGCCTTATCAATGATTTGTTCTCCATGTCACTCCTCTTATAGACCCATTAACAAACCCGTTTCACAAAATTATCACAAGTTTAAATACTGAACCACCCCAAACTGACTGAACCGGAGGGATGAAAACCCAAAGAATCACCCCCCAATAATTCCCCTCTCTGCCCCCGCACGCTCATGACATTTCGCGGGTAATACTTGATGTTTTATATGATTGTGACACCACCACCGTTGGACTGCAGAACCACACGCAGCTCGAGGAACTCTGCCTCCTGCATTTAGAGACGGCCATGGCCACCCTCACGCCCGAAGATATCTCCACCTTTACATCGCTCCGCTATTTGTTTTTACAGGATTTCCCCCTTGAGGACACATCCTTCGCCGCCCCTGACCGACCTCACTGAGCTTTCGCTCCTTCGTAACGGCCTCACGGATATCAGCACGCTGTTCACCCTCTCCCAGCTTACGAGTGTGATGCTCGTCGGTAACGATAACATCCCCTGCAGCCAAATCGACACCCTCACAGCGCAGATGGGCCAGGAGAACTTATGGCCCCCCGAGTCGTGCCTGGAGTAAACCTGCCCCCAGTTACCTCCAGAAATGGGACATCGAAATACCCTGACGCCCTAAAAGGTATCAGTGCATCCTGTCACTGAATCAGAGGCTACTGCTAATCTATTCAGGGTCAGGGGACTGAACACGTTTCTCCAAAAAAACTGCGGGGAGTGCTTTTTGTATCTTTTTGGCATTTGTTAGGATCTTCCAGCCGCCCAACACGCGTTTGGGGTACCATTTTTTCATGAATGAAACGACGTGGTCTTTATTACCATATTGTTCATGAAATGCTTTTCACAGATGTTAAAGCCCACAAGGTTGTTCATGATTTTTTAACGAGAATGATCATGAGAAGATAATCCGGGATCTATGTCCATTCGTCAAGTTGTACCAGGGTAAATGGAAAAAAATCAGGGGAGCAGGTGGATTTCGATCCTGTTGTTTACCAGGTGGGAGTTGGGAATCGAGGGTTTGGCCAGCGGCATGGAGTCACCGTATTCCTTGACCCAGAGCCTCTTCTCGTCAAGACCCAGCCCCATCAGGAACTGTTTCACCGCTCTGCCCCTGCGTCGGCACATACCGTGGATGAGCATGGGCACAAGCGCCGGCGAGGCGCTGAATTTTCCGGAGCAGTGGACCCGTATCTCCAGCTTTGCGGTTTTTATCGACTCCCTGAAAAAGGGCAGCAGTCCCCGGAGCAGTGCCTGTGAATCCGCGGTGAGCGTTGTCCCCTTGGGATCCGAGAAGTCGATCCGACCGGGAAGGACGATCTGGGAGCCCTGGATGAGCACCCCGTATTTTTCCCCTTTTGCGAGTGTCGGCGGTGGTTCAAGGGAGACCACCTCTTTCCCCTCGGTCACGAAGTAGGCCCTGAAAAATGCCTTGGGACCGGATTTGACGAGATTGCGCAGGGCGGGAACGCCCAGATCCTTTTCAATGGCCTGCGCCATGTGGGCACCTGCGATATACCACAGCCGACCTTTCCCGGACAGCTCTTCCAGATAGGCCAACTCCCGGGGTGTCACAGGCTGTGCTCCCCTTTTGACCAGATCATCGAATATAACAAAGAAGCGATCCACTGCTTTTTTTCGGGCCGTGGTATCGGCGAGGGTCCGGTAGTCGGGATCATTGAGGTGGCCCCGCTGCCGCCGCAGCTCCCAGGGAGCATAGACACCCATTCCCTCCATGTGGGCGGCGAAACGGACGAGATTTGCCAGATCACTGGCCCTCTTCAGGGTTTTCAGATCCGGCATGGGGTTGTACTTCATGAACCCTATGTGGTGCAGCTCATGGATAATATAGTAAGATATTTCCCGTGGATTTTGGAGAAAGCCTTTGTGGGCGAGGTTTATGCTCCCGTTGGGGTACCAGGCGGTCCCGATGTCGTACCCCACGGTAAAATAGAGGGTCCCGGCAAAGCGGAAGTCCGCGGGCAGATATCTCAGGGCCTCCCCCACCAGGAGTCGGGAACTCTCCACACACTTCCTGGCAAAGTTCCGGTTTCTTTCGATTTTTTGAATAATCTCCCCATTCGCTTTGAGTGCCGACAGGCGTTTGCTAAAAAACTGCGGACCATTGGGTGCCTTGCCCGTCATCTGCTTTTGCCGATGGAGAATGTAGGCAGCCCCTCTCGTCTTCAGAAGTCGTTCCAGACCTGAAGGCTGCCCCCGAAGAAAATCAAGGGAAGGGGTGACAGCTCCAAAATCAAAACTGATCCCCACGGGAAGAAGCTGGGCCTGACCGAATTCCCGGGGAGAATCATGGTGTGCCCTGCACGACAGGAGCAAAAAAACGAGCAAAATGTGGTAGAGGTGGCGAATATGAAGCATTGTATTCGAATCCCACCCGCAGGATGGGCTCCAGAAGGTCTTATTAAAGGCACTATTTCAGAATAAGCAACAGGGAAACTCACCGGTATGTGGAGAAGTTTTTCTTTTCATTTGAGCCATTGGTGCTATGCTCGTGGAGTCAATCCTCCCGTATAAAAAGCCCTCTCAAAGGAGCACTCCATGAATGGTTTTTTACTCGCCGCCTGTGTCATAGTCCTCTCGTGTCTCCCCTCCTGTGTCGAAGAAGAGGCCATGGTTACCCTGGCCCAGGGCACGGTCACCGACCTCGCAACCTCAGCTCCCCTTGAAAACTACGAAGTATGTGTGAGCACGAGAGAGGTGGGGAGCTGTGACTACACCGATGACGAAGGGCACTATAAAATCAAGATTTACGATCGTTTTGAAGAAGTGGCCCTGGCCGAGGGGTTCGAGATCTGCGCCGACCCCCATACGGGTGTGGAATCCACCTGCCAGACCATCGGCGCCTCCGAGGGGAACGTCACCGTCGATTTCGAAATAGATACAACCGAACCAGCCAAATAACACCCGCTCCTCCCACGCTTCGCCCCTTGTGGCTCCAGTGAAAAACCGCTACTCTCACTCCCATAAAACTCTTTATCGACTGCCGGAACTACTGAACGTCTCGGATAATCAAAGGGGAAACGGGGTCGTCTACTCCTCTTCGAGGGTAGCCGAGAAACCGAAGATACGCACGCGTCGCACCAGAATGTCGAGGATAAACAGGAGCAACAGTGGCCACAGGAGGAGCTTCCAGCGCTCATGGAATACTTCCTCCACGCGATCTCCACGGTCGAACAGTTTGGCATATCCTTTGGCGTTGAGCTCTCCGCCCCCACTCTGGGCGGCCAGGTTCTGGAGCAGCATGAGCCCGGGACACACCTGGGGGGATTCCATGCATTTTTTCCCCGGAGGCTGTACCAGCTTCACTTCACGGGCATAGGAGTAGTTCACGGAAGCAAATGCCTCACCCACCAGCCGCTTGCTGGAGCAGGGGCACAGGGGACCGGGGCAGGCGACTCCTGCCTTGGCTGCCATTTTGGGTGAGCAGTAGTGCTTGGATGAGAGCAGATAGGTGCCGTGACCCGGCAGGGCAAAGGTTGACTCATAACGCCCGGGAGCCGTCTGGGAGAGGGATATGTTTTTGTGGCCCTGGGCCCCGAATTGCTGGACGGTGAGGGTAGATTCAAAGAGATTGCGCCAACTGGAGTTGTCTCCAACTGCGTCCACAAAGACGCTCACCTGACGGTCCAGACGTTTCACCCGCATGGTGTAATCTTCCAGTTTCTGGATCCGCATGGAGTCACGAAGCAGCCCCGCCCAAAACTTCTGGAACCCTCCGGACCAGCTCTCAATCCAGAACCGGGCCCAGCGGGGCTTCACATCGGAGGTGAAGGCAATGGCACGACCGGCGCCCACGTTCCAGCGGGCCAGCAGCGGCTCCCCATAGAGATCAGAGACCAGCAGCACTTCGGCGTTCTTCTTGGCCTTTGTGGGGACATACCCCAGCAGGAAGGGGGCCTTTGTCATGTCGATGCCCCTGAGGAAACCCGCATTTTTCACTACCTTGGCCCGCACTGGCTGGTCCACAAGAGGAGGCCTGGCAACCTTGGATGCCTCCTTGGTGAAGAGACGGGGCAGGTCGTGGGGGTCGGTGGTGTAATAGGAACGGCCCTGCCCACGCTCCTTGATAAGCTCGAGCATCCCCTTGTCCACGTCGGAGCCGATCCCGATAACGGAGATGGTGATATTACACTGCCGGGACTCCTGGAGGACATCCTCAA
The DNA here is from genome assembly GCA_018821745.1 of Myxococcota bacterium. Lineage (GTDB taxonomy): Bacteria > Myxococcota_A > Polyangia > HGW-17 > HGW-17 > SZUA-580. The sequence continues at coordinate 4,739 of JAHJLU010000642.1, forward strand.
GACGGTCTCTGCCCGACTGCCCGTCGGAGAGGAGGATGATGTGTTTCACCTTGGCGTTGGCGTCACACAGCAGGTGGTTGGCGGTGTCGAGGCCGGCGACGATGTCGGTCCCGCCGGAGGCTTCAATCTTGCGGATGAGGCTCTCGACCCGGGAGCGGTTTGAGGCGTAGGTGAGATCCACCACGGTCTGGGCGCGGTGATCAAAGGCCACAACCCCGATCATATCCCGCGCACCCATGAGCCTGGCGGTCATGGCGGCGGCCTCTTTGGCCAGCCTCATCTTTGTCCCGGACATGGACCCGGAGCGGTCGATAACCAGCACCATGGCCACCTTGGGCTGGCGTCGGTTCTTCTCGAGGTCAAAGCGGACAGGCAGGAGTTTTTCGATGGGAGTCTGGTAATATCCGCCGCTGCCGAAGGAGTTTTCTCCCCCCACCATGATATAACAACCGCCACCGCGCACATACTGGGTGAGGGCCGCCATTTTTCCTGCGCTCACATGACGCACGGAGACGTCGGACTGGATAATGCAGGAGTACCGCTTCATCTGGGTGAGTGAGGCGGGGAATCCCCAGGGGGGCCGCTCCACAACCTCGATGTCTGCGGTCTTGAGAGCTGAGGCAAAGTATCGCCCCTGGGCGGTGTTTCCTTCCACATAGAGCACCCGGGGCTTGTCCTTGGCCATGAGAACAGCCCAGGACTGATTGTTCTTCGTGAGGGTGTCTTTGGCGGGGTCCTTGGGCACCATCTTCAACTGGAAGGCCTGCATCCCCAGATCGTTGACCTGGGCTTTGAAGGTCACAATGTTCTCACCGGGCTTGAGGGTGACCTTCTTGTAAAACTCCAGGGCGTTTTTGTACATCTCTTCGGGGGACTCTCCCTGGTACAGGAAGAGCTCCACCTCGGTGTCCACGTTGGATACAACAGAGGCGGTCAACTCAAAGGGCTGCTTGACCGACACCTTGGGAGGAAGGATGAAATCCGTGATGAACACCTCGGGTTTTGCAGGAGCCAGAGGGAAATGGTAGTAGAGCGGGATCTTTGCCCTCTTGAGCTCTGCGGCCAGAGACATGGCGTTCCCACGGGTCTCCAGCCCGTCGCTGACGAGCACCATGCGCGACGAGTGACCCGGCGGCACCAGGGACATCCCCAGCCTTATGGCAGAGGCGATGTCGGTCTCGTAGATTTTTTTCTGCTCGTCGAGGCGCAGGGGCGGCGACACCGTGGATTTACCCGGAACATAGACGCTGGAGGGTCTGGAGTTGAAGGTCACCAGCCGCACCTTTGCCGTGGAGCGTTGCCGCTGCTCCAGCAGCTTTTTCACAACCTTGCGGCTCTCGCTGATCTGTTTCTCTCCAACGCTGGCGGAGGTGTCCACCAGGAACACCAGGGCGACCCTGCGGATCTCCCCCCGGGTCGTTGGACGGGCAAGGGCCAGCACGATGAGGGTAAACAGAGAGTATCGAAAAAGGAACATGAGGGTCTTCTGAATGACCGACAAGTCCGAGAGGGTGGGCATTAAAATCAGTATCGGCGGTAAAAAGAGCAGAAACAGGGCGCCGGGACGAAGAAAATCCCAGGTCTCCCCCAGGAATGGCAGAGAGATAATGAACCCGTCCTGGGGTCGCGTAAACAGGAAAAAGAGGGTGAGGGCCGCTTCCAGGGCGATGAAGACGCCAACCCGCAGAATGGTTCGCCTGGTACGGGGACTCATACGGTGATCCTCCTGTTGTAAGTAAACCATTCAAGGACCAGAATCAGGAAAGTGGTGAGAATAAGCGCCATCCATGGCGGGAACCCCAGCAACAGCAGCAGCCCAAGAGCAAAGAGCCCCAGGGTGAGGATCCCCAGGAAGGCCAGAATGGCTCCCCATACACCGCGAAGGTAGGTCATAATAAGCATCCCCACACCAGCCAGAAGGATCATGAGCAGGATCTTCCATGGGATGCTGTGTTTTTTGGCCACGATAATGGCGGGCGCCTTCCAGGGCGCAGGCTTTTTGCAGGAGATCATGATGGGTTTTGGCGTATTGTCACTCTCGGTCTGGGAGAGCAGAGAGGCGGCTATTTTCCTGACCACTTCTTTGTTTTTATTGAAGGTGTAAACCCCGACATAGTCTGGACGGAAGGTGAGATTCCGCCCGGGGATCTCAAGGTTGAAGCCGTCGGGGTAGACAATGGAGTCGGAGTCCAGGGCGAACCGTTGGGGGATCCCCGTTGGATGGGTGGCTAAAAATCCGGGGCTGGTCCCCATGAACCAGTTTACCAGATTGAGCATGAACACGGGGAAGGATATCTGCAGGACAAAATCCGAGTCCTTGAGAGAGAACCCGAGCCCGACCATGCGACGGCCGTCTTTCATGTGGTGGAGGATCCCGAAGATCGTGCCACGGGCATCAACCTGCATGAGGGAGACGTCACCCTTTTGCCGCGTGAAGGCTGATGAGACTCCCCACATGTTCACATCTTTCATGGAGACACCCTCCATAATGGGGTGTTTTTTCTTCCCGCCGGTCCACATAATCTGGAGATTTTGCTTCACCTCCTGGGCAACCGTGAAGGGCTTGCCCTGGGGGTTGATATAGAGTTGATTCTGGGTGGGCGGGAGCACCGACGGCACAAAATCGTTGAAGATAATCAGGTTACAGGGAGCACCGCCCTCTTCGGCGCAGTTCTTGACCACGGAGGGGTCGTACTCGTCGGGGGTTATCTTCTCGAAATATCCGGGGATGAGAAGCGCCGCCGCCTCCAGGAAGAGGTTCTCGCGACCCACCAGAAGTACCCGCGGGTCGGGCTTTTTGGGGAGCACCGCCCAGGCACGGTTATCGAGCTCCAGAGGATCTTCCGTGCCGTCGATGGCTTTGAGCCGTGCTTCCAGGTCGGTCCCCACCAGGGGCAGTCGCAGGAGCAAAAAGACCTCTTCTCCGCCGGAGAAGGAGAAGCTCCGTGACTCACGCCAGTTCCCGTCAACGTAAAGATCAATCCGCGCCTTGACGGATTTTTTGCCAAAGTTCATGGCCCGCACCAGCACCTCGCCGGTCTCCGTGTCGGTTGGGAGGGGGCGGGCGGCCAGGGAGGTGATGGCCAGGTTCACCGTCTCGGATTTGGGCGTCACGCGGAGCATCTCAATGTTGAGTCCCGTGAGATCCACCCTCTTTGTAATGTCTTTACACTCTTTGGGGACGGGAGGCCAGTAGAGACCCTTGTCCTCGGGGAGCGCCCCGTCGGAGATAACCACCACCTTGGAATTCTTTTCTTTATACAGGATCTCCGACACATAGCGCAACCCTGCCTCCAGGTCACCGGGCGTGTCACGGGGCTTGATCCGGGCCAGTGCCGATAAGAGACTGGTCTCTTCGGTCTCCCAGGCGCTCTGGGGTACGGGCATTCCCGAGAAGGTCACAATCAGCATCTCGTCCCGGGGATTTTTGGAGATGACCACCTTTCTGGCCAGTTCAATTGCTTTCTGCCAGCGGCTCCGTGGCTCATCGTCAACGGGCGGCATATCTGTTGTCTTCATGGAGGCCGACTCGTCAATGAGGATGACGGTCCGCTGCGCCTTGACGCTGGCTTTTTTGGGACGGGGATCCCCCATGGTGAGCAGCACCGTGAGCAGGATGAGGATCTGGAGCAGGAATGAAAAAACCCGCCGCAGGATCCGGGCGATGAGGCTTCGCTGGCCGGCTTTGAGGACACGCTCCCAGAGAAAATGCGCGGAGACCGGTACCAGGCGCTCTCGCATCTTGAGCAGATACATGAGCCCGATGAGCCCGGCGAATATGCCGAAGGCCTGGAGCATGAAGCCACCGGAGAGACCCAGCCAGCTCATTTGAGGAACCCTCCTTTGCGGAAGACCCCCAGCATAAGATCCTCAAGCCTCTCGTCGGAGACCGACAGAAAGTAGGGGATGGATCTATCCTGACAGAATCTTTTTATATTGTCTGTAAAGCTGGTGAGCTCCTGTTTATAGGCTCGCAGGAGGTTCCTGGTGACCGTGATGGACTTGAGGGCCCCGGTCTCCACGTCGAGAAGCTCGATATCTCCGTTGAGCGTAGGGGAGAGCTCCTGGGGCGAGAGGGTCTGGATGACGATGGGGCTGTACTTCTGATAGCGCAGCAGGTTGATGGCGTCTTCGTAGCCGCGGGTGGACAAAAAGTCGGAGATGACCACCACTTTTCCCCTCCTGGGGCGCCGATATACAAAGCTTCGGGCGGTCTGCTCCAGATCCGTCACGCCCCCCAGGGGTGCCTGCCGGATCATGTGGAACATTTTGAACATGCGGCCCTTTCCCCGACCCGGAGGGGGAAGGGACTCAAGGGACGCCGAGAAGGGAATCATGGTGGCGCGATCCAGGTGTGCCAGGGAGACATAACTGAGGGCCGACGCCAACTGAAAGGCGTGCACCGCCTTGATGGGGGTCCCCATGAGCATGGAGGCCGAGACATCGAAGAGCACATACACGGGGATGTCCTCTTCTTCTTCATAGAGGCGCACAAAGAGCTTCTCGAGACGGCCATAGAGGTTCCAGTCGATGGTCCGAAAGTCGTCTCCGGGCACATACTCACGGTGCTCGGAGAACTCGAGGCCGGAGCCCACCTTCTTGGTCTTGCGCTCGGCGCGCATCTTGCCGGCCATGATCTGGCGGGAGATGAGAAAGATCCGCTCCAGCTCCCGCAGGAAGTCCTCCCCCATGGAGCGCTCGATTCCCAACCGGGCCTCCTTGATGCGCGTGTTCACGTATGCTTTTGGATCTGGCATAGGTCCTCTCGGTGGCTGCTAGGAAGCCTCCTTGACCTCTTTCATAATTGTGTCCAGGAGGAAATCAGCCCGTATGCCCTCGGCCTCGGCTTCAAAGTTGAGGATGAGCCGGTGACGCAGAGCCGGTTTCACCACCTTGCGAATATCAGCGTAACTGAGGCTGAACCGGCCCTCGGACAGGGCACTGACCCGCGCCGCCAGCAGGATAGCCTGGGCCGCACGGGGTGAACCACCGAAACGGACGTATTGTTTAATGGTCTTCGTTGCTTCTTCGGAGTCGGGGTGCGTGGCGTTGAGGATACGCAGGGCGTAGTCCTGGATCACATGGGGCACGGGCATCTGCCGCACCAGGTCCCGCATCTGGATGATCGTCTCTCCCGTCATGACAGGGGTGATCTCCGGGTGGACATTCCCCGTGGTACGCTCCATGATCGTGTGCAGATCCTTGCGATCGGGGAAGGGGACGATGAGCTTGAACATGAACCTGTCCACCTGGGCCTCGGGGAGGGGGTAGGTCCCCTCCATCTCCAGCGGGTTCTGGGTGGCGAGCACCATGAAGGGCTTGGGGAGCACGTAGGTGTTGTTGGCCACGGTCACGATCTTCTCCTGCATGGCCTCCAGGAGGGCTGACTGGGTTTTGGGGGTGGCGCGGTTAATCTCGTCGGCCAGTAGAATGTTGGTGAAGACAGGTCCCTCCTGGAACTTGAACTTCTTCACGCCGTTCTCTTCCATAATCACGTTGGTGCCGATGATGTCGGCGGGCATGAGGTCCGGGGTGAACTGGATACGGGAGAAGGGCAGCTCCAGCGCCTTCGCCAGGGTAGTTACCAGCATGGTTTTTCCGAGCCCGGGGACACCCTCGAGGAGCACATGACCATCACTGAGGAGGCAGGTCAGGACACCTTCCACCACCTCATCCTGCCCGACAATGAATTTCTGGATCTCTTTTTTCAGGGTGACCAGTTCTTGTCCAAAAAGTTCCACTTCTTTCTGGATCGCTTCCTTTTCTGCCATAAAAACCTCTGCTCTCTTCCTGCGGGGAACTTCCGGAGGAATTGCTAATTTCGGGGACGGATGAGCCGGTAGTAGACCTTGACCAGATGCTTGTATCCGGGAGGAATTTTTTCGTCTTTAATAACCTCTTTGGCCTGCTCTCTGTACTTATTATAAACATTCTTATAGGAGGTTTTGGAAAAACCTTTCTCCGAAGCGCCTAAAATCACATCGAAACGGGAGGGACCCGCGCCATGACGCTTTGTCGTGAGGCGTTTATCCGAGCTCTTGTGGGCAATACGGGTCTCCTTGCCGAAGAGTTTACCGCCGTTGCCCGTTCCCCAGCCCTTGCCGCCTTTGCCTTTGCCCTTGCCGCCCTGGCCCTTGCCGGCGCTTTTGCCCTGACCTTTGCCGCCCTGCCCGCCGGGTTTGTTGCCCGCGCCGCCGGGTTTGTAGCCACCCGGTTTATTACCGCCCTGGCCCTTGCCTGCGCTCTTGCCACCGGGTTTGCCGCCGGGTTTGCTCCCACCGGGTTTGTCCCCCCGGGCGCGCTTGAAGAAATCCTTGATTCCCCCGCTGCCCTTGTTCTTGCACTGGCCGCCTCCGCCTTTTTTCAGGCGCTTCATGGCCTCTTTGATCTCTTCGGCGGTCATCTTGGCCTTGTTGGAGTTGGAGGATTCGCTGCGCTTGCGGGCGTAACGGTCAAGGGCCTTCTGCATGTTCTTCATGGCGCCCTGCTGACTCTTTTTGTCGCCGCCCTTCTGGCCCTTGTTTCCGGGCTTCTGGCCTTTGTTGGCGCTGTTTTTGTTGCCCTTGTCCCCCTGTTTTCCCTTCTGGCCCTTGTTGCCCTGCTGGGATTTATTATTGGGATCGTCCTTGTTGCCCTTCTTGCCCTGTTGGGATTTTTCCATATTTTTCAGGGCTTTTTCAATGGCCTTGGCCATCTTCTTCATATTGTTCTTCTTGGCCTGATCCATGCGCTTTTGCATGTACTTGCGCTTCTCTTCGTCGGATTTGAAGAGCTTGCGGGCGGTCTCGGCGGCGTTCTTCATTTTTCTGGACTCTTTTTTCAGCGCCCCCGCCTCTTTCTTGTTCCCTTTTTTCTCAGCTTTATTGGCTTTATTTGCGAAATCCTTGGATTTCTTATCCAGGTTCTTGGCGGCGTTCTCGGCAGCCTTCTCCAGTTTTTTGTCGATGGCCTCTTTTTGCTTCTCGGTCATCTGGGACATCTTCTTCTGCAGCTTCATGAGCTCACGCTGGACACCGTCCATGTTGTTCTTCATGAGCTCCTTGGCCAGATCTTTGAGATCCCGGTCGTTCTTCAACTGGTTGGCGATCTCTTTGAAGGCCGTCTCCCGCTCCTCGAGGAAGGGGTCTTTGGCGCCGTCCTCCAGCTTTTTCCGAATGGCCTCTGCCTTTTTCGCCGCCTGGAAGGGGGTTATTTTCCCTTTCTCCACGTCGGAGATGAGATCCTGAAGTTGACGGACCATCTCTTTGGTGTCTTTGCTCCCCAGGAGCTTGGTCTTGCGCATGAGATCCTTGAGTTCGTCTTTGAGGACGGCAAACTGGGGATCATCGGTGCTGATATTGGGTTTGATATCAAAGAGCAGTCCCGTGTGGGTGATGGGACCGAACTGGTTGAATCCGTAGTCGGGCTCGGGGGCGATTTTGGTGATCACCATGAACAGGAGGATGATGGGGGGCAGGTAAAACAGATGCCTGGTCCCCTGGAAGGGGAGCGCCCGGGCCGTGTCTATGGCGCCCAGCTGGGAGACCGCCTGCTCCATGGTGAGCTGGGCGAAGAGGCCACTCTCTTTGTACTCCGTAAAGGAGACAGCGGCGGGAATAACCGTGCGCCCGCCGGCGGA
>JAHJLU010000643.1 GCA_018821745.1 Myxococcota bacterium
AACATGGACGGTCTCCCCGAGATTGTCTGGGGTACGACGGTCTACGACGTCTTTGGACAGGTGATCTGCGCGGGAGTGGGAGGCGGCACCGGCGGCCACAGCAGCGCCACCCGCGCCATCAGCACCGTCGCCGACCTCGACAATGACGGCTACATGGAGATAATCGCGGGCAACACGGTTTACGAACACGACTGCACACTGCGCTGGCAGAGCACGGCGCAGGATGGATACGCCGCCGTGGCCGACATCTACGATACCAATGGTCTCCCCATCCTCGACGGCGTCCCCGAGATCGTGCTGGTGGGATACGGCAATGTCTACGTTCTCGACTCCACCGACGGGACTATCCTGTGGGGACCCGAGCCCATCCCGGGCGGGCAGAACAAAGGCGGAGCACCTGTTGTCGCAGACTTCGACGGTGATGGTCTCCCGGAAATTGGTACCGCGGGCGGTGCTTACATGATCGTGTACGATCCCTATGATGCGACACCCATCCTGTGGATGCAGCCCACCAAGGACACCTCCTCTGCCATCACGGGCTGCACTGTCTTCGACTTCGAGGCCGACGGCATGGCGGAGATTATCTACACCGACGAGTGCTTCGTTTACATTTATCGTGGTTCCGATGGCTCCATCCTCTTCAAGGAGTCCAACAACACACGAACCCACAACGAATACCCCATCGTCGTCGATGTGGACGGCGACGGCAACTCCGAGCTTCTGGTCACTTCCAACGTCTGTGTCTGGGCGTGCGACGCAGAGCCCGGCTGGACCGGTCCCGCCAAGCGGGGAATCACGGTTTACGGCGACGCCGACTACAACTGGGTGCGCACGCGGAAGATCTGGAACCAGCACGCCTACCACGTCACCAATATCAATGACAACGGCACCATCCCCATCCCCGAGGTCCGCAACTGGACGGTCCCCGGGCTCAACAACTTCCGCCAGAATGTTCAGACCTGGGGTGTCCACAACGCACCCAACCTCGCCCCCGAGATGTTCGGCGGCGACGTGCGCTACTGCCAGAGCGGCACCATAACCCTGGGCCTCATGGTAGAGAACAAGGGCAGCCGCGGCGTCCCCAGTGGCGTCAACGTGAGCTTCTTCCGAGTTCATGACGACGACAGCCGCGAGTACCTTGGAACCGTTCAGACCCAGGGCGGGCTGCTCCCGGGCATGTCGGAATACGTGGAGTATGATTGGGCCACGGTCGTGGAAGATCCCCCGGTCAACGACTATCGCTTTGTGGTGCTGGTCGACGACCCGGACTTCGGCGAGGTGGCCGTTCACGAGTGCCTCGAGACCGATAATGAATCATCAATCATAGAGGTCACATGCAACGTCGTGGATTGATTTTCACCATCCACAATCTCCACACTCGATATCACCGCGAATGAGCGGGTATAAAAACACTTACGGATCATCGTTTTTGGGCATATAAAAAGCCAGGAGGTTTGATATGAAATGGGTAAATTATTTGTTTGTCGCTGGGCTGATGTCTCTTCAGTTTGTCGCCATTGGAACCAGTGACGGAAAACCTGGCAGTCCCCGGGCGGGCTCTTCTGTTCACAAAGGAAAGAGTGCAACGCAGATCATAAAGGGGTTTATGAATCCCAAAACCGACACTGTCAAACTCACCATGGCATTACAGCCAAGTGAACATGACCTCAGAGCGGTATTCAAGTCACCGGCGGATGCGAAAAAGGCCGCAGCCTATTATCGTAAAATGTATGGCACCATAAGGGGGCGGGGGATCGGACCCAAGCCGGGGCAAACCGAAGTTGTCATCTTCAAGGCAACCAGCAAAGATTTACAGATGCAGAGAGGGGCGAGCAAGCATTTCCCCGGCGGGTACAAACGCATCGCCGCCAAGCTCAGGAAGGGCCTTACCCTCTATCGCTGGAAATATCTCGAGAGAGGCAAAAAATATGGAATGTCCTTTGACGGACTCCTTAAAGTCAAGGGGAAGTGGATCTTTATCCCCAAGCCCTTCCGAGCACTGCGCTAGGCAATTGCCAACTCGGCGCAATTTCAATAAACAGGGTGGAAACCAACGGTTACTTTGGTTCAGTCGATCAACCGTGTCTCTGTGGCAAACCCCTCAGAACAGCCATGCGAATTGGTGGCGGCGGTAGAACTACTGTGCGGAGGGCAGCTCGGCCTTGAGCCGCACGGGGGTGTGTTTTGAGGGGATTTTCCCCTCTATGCCCCGGTAAACGGCCCGCACGGCGTCCATATCTTTTTTGATATCACCCGTTGGAATGAAGCTGTATCCCAGAGTGGCCACCTTGTTGGTAAAATCAAGGGAACCACACACGATGGGGACCCGGGCCCTGAGGGCCATATAATAAAAGCCCGACCGCCAGTGCTCCCTCAGGGAGCGTGTTCCGGGGGGACTCACGGCGATAACCAGCTTGTCAGCGGCGCTGAATCTTTGGGCGATCTGCTCAACCACGCCGTGGGAGGAGGACCGAACAACGGGAATGCCGCCAAGCCACCGAAAAAATGGACCAAAGGGAGGAACAAAGAGGGAGTCCTTGCCCAGCCATGAAACAGAGAGGCGGGCGGCATACACGGACGCGAGGGTGAAGGGCAGATCCCAGTTGCTGGTGTGGGGTGCACCGATGAGGATATACCGACCACCCGCGGGGGCCTCACCTTCCAGCCGCCAGCCCGCCACCCTGAGCCACAGTTTTCCCGCCAGATGGGGTAACAGTCCACATCGAGGTCCGTCATGATCAGTAATTGCCATGTGTACTCATCCTTTTTGGTACAACCAACTGAAGAGAAGATCAGGGGCAGCTTGTATCGCGGAAGGTGTTGTCGGCGTAATCTTCGAAGGTGCCAGTGAACCATGTGCCACTCTCGGGTCCCGCCATGACACCATTTACCGTGAAGAGGAATTCCATTTGCGCCGTCTCGAAAACTTCACCGGAGACATAGGTCACCTCTTCGGTCTCCATCTCGGGGCAGTTGTATGGGCGGAACGGGTCAAGGGCAGCGATGTTGAAGGCATACCGGGCATTGTTGCCCTTGTAATCCACAAAATCAACGTATTCATCCTGGAAATCTTCTCCATTGAACCGATACCAGACACGGACATCCAAAATCTGCCAGAGATCGGGATTCCCCTGGTCCGTTATGCCCTCTTGCCATACCTCGAAACAGACATTGCCGGCGATGGCGCGCTGCCTCGCCCAGGTACCATAGTCAAAGGAGTCCCCCAGGGAGGAACCATCGGCACAGGGCACCGAGCTGGCGCGGGAGATATTGAGGAAGTAATTGCCCATCCAGCCGGGACCACTCATAACGGGGAAAGCGTAATTATCGCCGTTATTGCTGTCCCAATCCTGGCACTCGGCACCACCGAGGGTTGAGTTCCAGAACCACACCTCCATGGTCCGGGCTCCTGCGGGGACATTGAAACTAACGGGCACCGCGAAACTCTCGGTCGTGGGGGTTCCCATATTGCTCACAAAGTCGCGGACCGAACCTTCAACAACTTCTCCCCCGGGGAGGAAGCGGGCAAAGGCTCTCAGATCCCAGGCGGGATAGCCGTTGTGGGTTCCACGACAGGTGGCAAGCCTGTCGAGCACGTAGTTGATCTCCACGGTGCCGCCTTCAACGAGATTGCCGCTCACGGTGGTCGTGTAATCCCCGTTGAAGTTCAGGACAGCTGCTGGCCGGGCCTCCTCTGCATCGAAAGCGGGATTTGTTTCCACCAGCGAGCAGATAAGGGGTTCGGATGCGATGCTCCAGTTGTTGTCCAGGGTCAGCAGATAGTTGTCAAAGTCCCCCCCGTTGCGGTTATGATCGAAGAGTCGATCCCCATTGGAGAGATGGATGAAGGGGATCAACTCCACAATACTCCTGGAGAGAGCGGTCCCGCTCATTCCGGGCCCGGGGAGATAGCCCCCCAGCTCAAATTCACACCGCTGAAATCCTGACCGGGCACCTTCCACGGGGAGACAGGATGCCTCATACCATTCTCCGGCGAGGCCGCTGTGAAAGGCTATTTTCGGGGTCCCTCCCCCGGATAGAGCAGTCTGGGCCACATCCAGAGTCCCGAACCAGATATAGGAATGACCGTCGTCAATATATCCGCCCATGCCGTTGGTACGACGCCCCACGTCCAGGAGCACAATACTGCAGTCGTGGTCGGAGATGTCATTCCCCGAGTATCCTCCAATAACCGGAGCCGGCATAATGGGGTACTTATCCGTGGAGGACTCTCCCCCGCATGCGGTGAAAAAAACAAACGAAAACATTATATATACCGAATAATTCTTCATGATGGTTTCCTATTGACACCGCCTCGGTGGAAAACTCGGTTTCATCAGATTTCCACAAAGTTCATGGTTACAAGTGCAACGCGTATTAGCACCCTTTGCCCCACATTTCAAGACACTATCATTCTTTTCGCGAGCCGGCGAAAGGGGGGCTCAGCGTGAGGCGAGAACACCGTTACAGCCGCTTCTCCAAGCGGATATCCTCGTGGTACTGATTCTGCCACCAGGTAAACTCCGGGATTCGTCCTATCTCTTCAAATCCCGAGGATTGATAGAGCCGCAGCGCCCGCTTGTTGTGGGCGAAGACACCCAGTTCAATCCTCAGACAGCCCATCTCTCTGGCCAGCTCCTCACCCCACTTCATGGCCAGCCTGCCAAGCCCGTGACCCCTCGCGCGAGCGTCCCCGATGACCAGGCTCATCCAGAATGTTCCCATGTCGTGCTTGTAGAGGTGGGGCGGATCGATGGTGCCGGAAATAAACCCCACGGGCACATCTTCCTGCTCCAGATAGAAAAAGAACTGGTTCTCCCGCTGTGTGGTGGAAAAGACCTTGCTCTGGATTTCCTCTTTTGTGAAATGGAGCGTCTCATAGGCATGGGCATCGGCGACCACGTGCTGCAGATGCCTTATGGTAATATCATTCTCCCAGTTGTAGAGCAACTCGAGCAACCAGGGCGGCAAATTAAGCCGCAGCGAAAGCGTTCTCTCCTGGTGGCGCTTCAAGATATACCGCATGGGTGGATAGTAGATTCTTTTTCATCAACAGTACAGCACAGTTTAGCCATGCCACCATTTTTCACAGCACGCCTCGCCCGTGATTGCCATCAAAGGATTTTAGGTGGGCCACAGGCCATTTTATGGTAATCATGGACCGAGTATATTGCGCTGTTTCCTCGCAGCAAAGGAGAGACCACCCATGAGAATGCTTATACCCGCTCTGCTTTTCTTCACTCTGGCAATCATGACCCCCTCGTGTAAAAAATCCGGGGATGACTCCGACGCCACCAAAACACCACAGCCCATGACCGCCCCCGGACAAAAATCCATGACGGCGGTGAACGTGGAAGAGCCTCATGTCCCATGCGGACGCCACGGTTCCACTGCCAAGCACACGGGGGAGCTTTTCCCAAGCGTCTTCAAGACACCTCCCAAGCCCGGAATCAAGGTCAGTTGCCCCATCAAGGGAGAGACCTTCGTCCTCACCGACAAGCACCCCAGAACCGTGTACAAGGGCAAAACCTACATCTTCGGCTGCAACGGCTGCAAACGGATCTTTTTGCGGGATCCTGAAGCCGCGCTGAAGAAGTACACTTTCAAGGAAGCCCTCTGATCCGGGACAACTGCGCGCACGTCCCAGGAAAGGACACAATATGGCTCGCTCAAAAGTGTACATGATTCCCCTGGACACCACCGGGGCCCGGGACAAGCTGGGCTTCTCCGTGGAAGCAGTCATGGGACATCGCAGTTACAACCTCGTCAAGACCTTCCTCGATGGCGATCTGGTGGGCATCAAGCTCCCGTACACTGAGTACAAGGAGCACGCGGTCGTCCACCCGGAGCTGTTGTCGGCTCTGGTCACATCACTGAAATCACGCAAGCGGGTGGTGTTTGTCTGTGACACCGCCGCGAGACACTTCAACAAGAAGGCCAACGCCATCGAGCACATGGAAGCCATGATGGCAAAGGGCGTCACCTACGAGAGAACGGGGGCCCCCTTCGCCATGCTCGACGGGATCAACGGTGCCTACGAGATGTCCGTGGATCTGGGCCGAAAGAAGGGTGGTAAATTCCTGCTGGCGGGAGAGCTGCAGAACACAAACGGGATGGTGATCACCACGACCCCAAAGCCCCTTGGAAACAACTGCTTCGAGGGAGCCTTGTTCAATATGGGTGTGGGTCTTGGTGCAAAACGCGGGAAAATCCAGCTCTACTCCAGCCTCGGACCCCAGGTCAATGTGGAAAAATGCTATCTGTGCAAGAAGTGCATCTACATTTGTCCCGTTGGAGCCATACACAAGGGTCCCAAGCATGTAATTATCGACCAGGAGCGGTGCATCAACTGCGGCAAATGTGTAGACCTCACTCGATTCGGCGGAATCACCTACCACTG
>JAHJLU010000644.1 GCA_018821745.1 Myxococcota bacterium
CAGTCCCATTGGCCGTAGATTATTTTCTGGGCTACACAATGGAGAAAACAACTCTTGGCCCCATGGGCAAGCAGATGATGCGCCGCATTCCCATCTTCGACTTTGAAGTGCTGTGGCACCATCTCACCTGGGTTTATAAACTGGGTACCATTACCCTCTCCTTTATCACCATCGTGGCGGTAACGGGGGAGTATCGTGAGCGGACCATCAGGCAAAACATTATTGACGGCCTCTCGAGGAACCAGTTTCTCCTTTCAAAATTGTATATGGTCCTCTCTCTCGCGCTTTTCGTCACCGTGGCGACGTTCCTCATCGGCCTCATGACAGGGCTCGCCTGGTCCCGTACCCAGGGGCTGAGCGCTGTCATGAAAAATATCCATTACCTCGGGTATTACTTCCTGTATGTCTTCTCCTTTTTGCTCTTCTCCCTTACGTTGGCCATGGTGGTGAAGCGCTCCGGCGCCGCCATCGGCATCCTCATGTTTTATCTGTTCCTCATTGAGCCCATTGTCACCTCTATCCTCACCTACGGGATGAACATGGAGTGGCTCTCCAATCTGTTCCCCATGAACGGTACCGGCAACCTGCTCCGGAACCCCTTCTCCAGGTATCTGCTCCGAGAGAAGCAGGCTGAGCTCGCCCAGACAGCATTGATGGTAACCACGGTCTATATTGGCATTTACCTGACCATCACCTCATACCTGATCCGTCGCCGGGACATCTGATATTTTTGACTAAATTGCCGCGCTCAGGCCAGGTCAGTCCGGTGTGTCGGTGGCGATTCCCAGGACTTTCATTTTGTAGGTAAGGGAGTGGCGTGTAATGCCGAGCTTGCGGGATGCTTCCCGTTTTGTCGGGGAAGTCTGGAGCGCCCTCACGATGAGGTCCCGCTCCACGTTGGTGAGGGTGTCCTTCAACCCCTTTGCCGGCGAAGAGACTTCTGGTCCATTGGGGGTGTTGAGCATGGAGGCGAACAGTTCATGGCCGATGGCCTTGTCGGGGCTGAGAATAATGGCCCGTTCCAGCACATTTTGCAGCTCCCGTACATTGCCGGGCCACGGATATTTTTTGAGCAAGCTCAGGGCAAGATTGGTGATTTTGGGCACTCTGCTCAGCCCCATGCGCTTCTGGAGAGAGCCCATGAGGTCAGAGATGAGGGAGCCCAGGTCCTCGGTTCGCTCCCTGAGGGGAGGGATGGTAATGGGGAAGACATTGATCCGGTAAAAGAGGTCCTGCCTGAAATTTCCCTGGGCCACCTGCTGAACAAGATCCCGGTTTGTCGCGGCGATTATGTGTGTGTCGACGGAGATGTATCGCTGTCCACCGATCCGCAGAAATGATTTCGTGTCGAGAAAGGTGAGGAGTTTCGCCTGGGTTGCCAGATCCAACTCGCCAATCTCGTTGAGCAGCAGTGTGCCCTTCTGGGCCAACTCCAGCATGCCCAGCTTGCGCCCCTTTGCACCGGTGAATGCGCCGGGTTCGTGTCCGAACAGCTCTGACTCGGCCAGTTCTTTGGAGATGGCCGAACAATTTACCGAAAAATAGGGTTCCTCGCAGCGTGGACTGTTGCTGTGGATCCACTTGGCCAAATAATCTTTCCCTACCCCGGTCTCCCCCAGTATTAGCACAGAACCACTAGATTCTGCAGCCATTTTTGCCAGATCGTAAACGATGGTCATGGCCGGTGTCCGGTGAGGAGAGGGAGCATGTGAGGAGACGGAAATGTGGTATTTGTCGGTTCGGTGACGGTAGAGATTCAGTTCCTCCCGGAGCTTGCGTCCCATCATGGCGTTTCGAACCGAAAGCAGCAGTCGCTCGGGCTCAAAAGGCTTCTCAAGATAGTCTTCTGCGCCCATTTGGGTTGTCTCCACGGCGCTCCTGACGGAACCGTGCCCCGTGATAATGATAAATTTTGACGATGGATGAATGCTCGCCAACTCTACCATGAGATCTGCCCCGTGACCATCGGGGAGCATGAGATCAATCAGCACCAGGTCGGGACAGAACCCTGAGACCTTCTCCCGCGCATTTTGAGCTGAAGAGACGACAAGTGTCTCATAGCCATGCTTCCCGAGAAGTGTGGCGAGCATGTCACTCATGAAAAGCTCGTCATCGACAATCATTATATTTCCAGACATGGAAGGCTCCTCTGGTGCTTGTTCTGACTGACGAAGATTGTACGGCACCGGCAAGTTTTTATCAAGGGAGATGGTCAAGATGAGTGCCTCACAATGTACTTCCTGGGTGTGTGTGAAAATCACGCGCTCATACTCCGCAACTGATTCCCCATGGCAATTTGGGGGCACTGACCGGCAGGGGAGCATCGAATCATTCATAAAAAACAAAGCTGTTAGCAAGTACCCTATAGGAATATGGGCTTATAGGGTACTTGCTCCGGAAAAAGTTTTTTGGAAATGGGAGGGTTGGCGCGTGAAAACCACGCACTCATTTCCTGCCTCCGGGAACCTGGAGCGATCTCCTGAAAATATTGGGCTTTGAGAAGGCATGGGGGCTTAAGATAATATGCGCTCCGAACCTCTGCGTGATTTTCACGCATTTGGGGAGCGACAGGAGCGAAAATTGGGAAACTTCCATGCCAGGGGTAGGGTTCGGGAGCTGGAAGGTGTAAAAAATAACAAGTGAAAACAGTGGACAAACAGAAGTGCTGGGGGACATGGCACGTGCCTTGCGAAGAAGGGGGTGTGTCGCCCAAGAGGGCATCAAAGGGAGCGCATCATGACCAAAATTCTGCTGGTCGAGGATAACGAGATTCTCGCTGAGTGCACCGAGATTAACCTGGAGCGCAATATACAGGAGGCCAAAATATATCTGGCCCGCACCATCTCAATGGCGGGCGAGTTTTTAGAGGTCATCAGGCCCGACGTGGCCATCCTCGATTGCAACCTCTCTGATGGCGACGGTCTCTCCCTGGTGAACCCGATCCTTGAGAAAAATCCCCTCTGCCATCTCATCGTAACCTCGGGGATGCTCTCTCCCAATTATGAGGAGCAGATCAGAGATATGGGGGTCCATTCCGTGCTGGTCAAACCATTCGAACTGGCCGAACTCAACCAGATTATCAGTCAACGGATTTCGAATCAGGTTGTGTTGGGGGAGAGCCGTTTCGGCACGGCAGGTGGAATATCACCTCTGATCAAGGTTACAGAAGCCGAGAGGGTCACCCACGGCATCATGAACAAACTCTCGAGTTTAATGACTGGATTGCGCCTCCTGCAGTTGGAAATAGATGAAGATCTGCAGGGGGTCCCCGAGAGCAAGCAGGCTATCGGCGCGAATATCGAGCGGATGATCGGGGTCATTAAGGAGACCTCGCTTACTATTCGCAATTCCTTTGGGGGAGATAATGGAAGAGCATAGTTCGGCCCAGATCCTCCTCATCGATGATGACCCGGACATCTGCTGGGGAATCGGAAGAATCCTGACGCGGAAGGGGTTCTCTGTGACCTCCTGCGGGGACGGAATCGACGCGCTGCGGTTCCTGAAAGAACGGGATTTTACCTTTGTTATCACTGATATTAACATGCCTGAGGTGAACGGCATTGCGCTCCTGGAGTGGATCCACACCAATCGGCCCCGCACCAGAGTCGTGGTGATCTCCGGCTGTGGGGTTCCTGTCATGAAGCGCCTGGCCATGAACAAGGGAGCCTTTCTGTATCTTGAGAAACCTGTGGACCCTTCAATTCTCGTTCATCTGCTGGAAGAAAAGATGAGCGTTGATGCGACCGATTCCTTCAGTGGAATGACCCAGAATATTGATCTTATAGATTATATTCAATTCATGCTGGTGACCCGAAAGCAGGCGGTACTGGAGGTCGAGTCCCACAATCAGGAGAGAGGTGTTATCTATTTCGACAAGGGCAATATCCCCCACGTAACCGTGGATGATGTGGTGGGTCAGGAGGCCTTCAATTATCTTGTGGCCAACTTCAACGGTGGCCGGTTCAACACCTGTGCCTTCACACCCCCGGAGGTCGAGACCATCTCCCTTCCCGGTGAGTTCCTGCTGATGGAGGCTGCCAGAATCAAGGATGAACGCTCCGGTCGTATTGTTGCTACCCAAGAACCCCCATCGAGTGAAGCAGGTTCTCTGATGGACGGTTTTACCTTTGACGAGTTTGACCTGCAGTTCCCGGAATAACACCATGAAACTGACACGATTCGAGTCCCAGGAAATCAAGGAAACCATGGACCAGCTGGTCATTGACTCCGGTGCCATGAGCGCGCTGCTCATCACCAAGGAGGGGTTTAACCTCCAGGAGGCGGGAAACACCGGTTTTCTCAACACCACGGCGCTGGCCGCCCTCATCGCGGGGATGTTTACTGCCACAAAAGAGGTCGCGCGTATGGTGGGGGAGGCCCAGTTCTCCATTCTGCTGCAGCAGGGAGAGAACCGCCATATTCATATCTCCCTCATTGATGAGTCCAACATGATGGTCATCATCTTTGAAGATTATCAGAAGATCGGGCGCGTCCGGCTGGAGTCCCGTCGCAGCTGCGCCAGGATCCAGGAATTGATGACAGACAGAAAAGAGGAGGCAAATGCTTCCCCGAGTGATTCTCCCAAATTCAAGGAATATGCGCTCAATCTTATTGATCGCATATTCGATAAATAGGTTGCATTGTGCCGTACATCAATTATCAGAATAGAGAAATCACGTTCAAGGTCGTGTATTACGGGCCCGGGATGAGCGGCAAGACCACCAACCTGCTCTACATCCATTCCGCCCTCAGTCCTGACCTCAAGGGGGAGTTGATCACCCTCAACACCGACGAGGACAGGACCCTCTTTTTTGATTTTTTCCCGCTCCATCTGGGAAACATTGATGGATTCAATGTGAAGTTCAATATGTACACCGTTCCGGGTCAGGTCTACTACGAGGCCAGCCGCAAATTGATCCTGGATGGTGCTGATGGTGTTGTTTTTGTTGCCGATTCCCAGCCTTTTCGGCTGGAGGAGAACATCGAGAGTTATCGGCTGATGGAGGATAACCTCCGTCACTATGGGTACAGTACGACGCAATTCCCCCTGGTGCTGCAGTACAACAAGCGTGACTGCGTGAATCCTCTCCCCGTTGGGATCCTCGAGGAGCAACTGGGGACTGCAGATATTGCGGTTTTCGAGGCTCAGGCCATGAACGGGATCGGCGTACTGGAGACAATAAAAGAACTGAGCAGAACGATTGTAATGAGGTTTCAGTTGTAGGCCCGGGGAACTCCGGGTCTTTGAGGCGGGGCGGATCTCCCGGGAATTCGGTTTCCACAGGGATGGTATGCCCCAGCCTACATGGAGTGAGACATGGCACTAAATGGACTGTTGAGTGATTTCGGCGTTATCGAGCTGGTACAGTATCCGCACAACCGTAAGCGTACGGGGGAGCTGTCCATAAAGACCCCTCCCGGGAATTCCGCGCGCTGTTACTACAGGGACGGAAAACTGGTGCACGTTGTTTCCGGGGACAAGGCCGGGCTGGAAGCGCTGGTGGACGTTGTCTGTCTGGAGGAGGGTGAGTTCCAGTTTGATCAGGCCGCCACCACGGAACTGACCTCCATTGAGATGGACCTCCACCGGGCCATCATGCAGGCGCTCAAGCTCGCCGATGAGCGGAAAAAGAGTCTGGAAGAGCAGAATGAACTCTACGATGCGGCCAGTGTTGCCAAGGTGAAAATGTACCTCTCTGGTATTTTACAAGATAAATCAGATCTTTACATGCTCTCACTCACCGACCCCGCCGGCATCGTTCTTGCGGAAGTGTTCAATGACGAGCTCGATGACAAAAGTCTGCTGCGTGATGTCCGCAAGCACCTGTGCGATATTTTTACCACCTTCCCTTCGGGGCTCCCTGAGAGCATCATCATCAACCACCGCGAATTTGTTGCCACCCTGGGCAAGACCCCGGCCGGGCTCGGACTCATTGTCATGGGGCCGGCCACGGTCTCCCTGGGTATGGTCAATATGCTGGTGAAGCGCTCCGTGCTTGAAATCGACGCGATTACAGGAGAAAACAGCAATGACCAGCAGTGAAACCCTTCATCCCATTGACGATGTACAGGTGCTTATGAGAGCAAAAGCATACATGGAACTCTCGGGCTGTACGTTTGACGAGGCCATGGAACAGGTGCAGCGTCTGATCCCGCAGGTGATGGATCCCGCTGAACTGTTCGCCCAGGTGGCCAGGGTGGATCCATCAAAAACCTTTGATAATTATATCAGTTGTACCCAAAATGAGTTTCCCGTGGAGCTCCTCTCCACCATCGCCACCGATCCGGAGTTTGCGACCAAATACAGTCCCCTCTATGTCTACGCCGCGGTCGGTCTGGGTAAGACCCATCTGTTCTCTGCAGTGATCAACGCCGTTCCTTCCCGAAAGACACTGTTCATCAACACGGCAGAGCTGGAAGTGGTCATCGAGAGCGCTCGGCAGAAGGGGGGCTGGTCACTCTTTCGGGAGTTCTTCAAGTCATTGGATTTGCTGTGCATTGATGACATCCAGCTCTGCGAGGGCGTGCCTTCGGTGCAGCGGGAGATTTTTGCGATTATCAACGCCATGGTGGAGGAAAAACGAACGGTTCTCATCTCCTCGGACGTGCCCCCCACCCGGCTCAAGAATATCGAATTGCGTCTCGCCTCCCGCCTCGGTGGCGGGGTCATTGTCACCCTCAGCATGGGCGACCGGGAATATAGGGAGCGGATTCTGGCAAGGGCCTATCCTGAATTGAAGAAGACTCCAGAGATCCTGGGGCATATAGCTGAACTCTGCTCGGCCTCCGTGCGCGAGCTCCTGGCGGGAGGGAGGACGGTCCATGCCTTCATGAGCTCTGGGCACCATGCCCTTGGACTCGACGATATCAGCGTCCTGCTTGGAAGGGTTCCACCGCAAAAATCAGCAGAGCCTCCTGTGCGCGTCGAGACACCCCAGGATTCGACGCATCTGCATAAATTCAAAGAGATGCTGGAAGGTGCAGAGTCCGAGGAGGAGTACTTCCTTGCGATTCAGATAGCCATCAATACGCGCCTCACGGAGTTGAGACGGGCGGGTGGCCCGGAGTCGGAAATCAATAAATTCGAGAGAGCGATGGAGCTCGTTCAGAAGCGGGATCTCCAAGAAGTTATGAAAATCATTGGAATGTAATGTTCCACTAACCTTCGGCTATTGACCGAGAAAGGAATTGAAAATGTCCGTTAAAGATGTACTGCAGGAAATCATGAAAACTGATGGTGTTGATGATGCCCTTATCGTAGGGAGGGATGGTTTTGTTATCGAGCATGTGGGGCAGCTCCAGGCCGATATGATCGGGGTCGCCGTCTCCACGGTTATCGGTGCCGTGGAGGCCATGGGCCGCACGACCGAGAAGGGAAACCTCTTCGAGATCATGGCCGAATTCGATGGCGGAACCATTATCTCCGCCCCCGTCGGGAACGACGCGGTCCTGGGTGTCACGGCGCGCCAGGGAGGAAACCTCGGTGGTATCCGGTTCGCGGTGAAGAAGAACATTGAACCGCTCAAGCGCATGCTGTGAAACCTGATCACAAAGATTAACAACGAACGTTGAATGTAAAAGAAACGGAGAAAGAAAATGACAGATAAAATTGATGTGAAAGTGGTTCAAGGAATTCTTTATGGTGTTTACAAATCCCTGTACAACATTGCCGGAGCGAGCTCCGCCGCTATTATGCGTCAGGCGGCCCCGGATATACTGGACTCCCTCAACCAGTTGGGAGTGGATTTCTCCTGTGTGGACGATATACAAAAGCTCCAGAGCAAGCTCGGTGAGACACTCACCAACGCAGGAGCCTGTGACTCCATCAATTTCTCCATGGAAGGGGATGTGCTCACGGCCAAAATCCACAACTGCTCCTTTTATGACCTCACCATGAAACTCAAGGCCGACGGAATCCCCGCCTTCGGGTGTCCCTTCGCAGCCCTGACCATCGCCATCGCAGAGAAGAACCTGGGCAAGAGAGCCCGCCTGGTGCACCTCGCTCCCACGGAAGGTGGAAACGAAGGTGACACCACACTGAAAGTGCAACTGAGCTAGTATATGGGAGCGGAAGCGGCCACCAATTGTTCTGACCGACCATCGGCCGCTTCCGCTCTTTCTTTTCAGCAGAGGACACTATGAACGCTCTTCGGCCCAACGGACAAGGCACCTATGATGAATGGGGGAGAACCCGCCTCATCAATGCGGTCATCGACGAAAACTTTCCCCTGGTGAAAGAACTGGCCGCCCGGCCGGACATGCTCCATATGCCGGATATCAACGGTTCCACACCGGTGATCATCGCCGCCCATATTGGGAACGTGCTCATCCTCCACCACCTGGTTGGCTTGGGGGCGGATCTTCGTGTAAAAGACACCTTCGGCTTTGATCCGCTCCTCCGTGCGGCCATGGCGGGCCATTTTGAGTCGGTTCTCTATCTTTTGGAGCGGG
>JAHJLU010000645.1 GCA_018821745.1 Myxococcota bacterium
CGAGGGTTCATCACTTTTGGAGAGCAGGGGGTAGATATGGGGATTTGTCTGGGAGACAATATAGTGGTTCACGTTATGAAGCCTCGAGACTCTGGCCATGGGGAGGTCTCCTCCCAGTGTGCCGTCAACCCATCTCTCAGTGGGGAGATAGGGTTCGGGGGTCCCTTGAGCTCCGCGTGCCATCAGCATACCCGGTCGAAAGAGGAGGGGCATGGCGCAGGAGACCATGGTGGACTGGGTCACCAGCAGGTTGGGGGACGACAGGTAATTCAGGATCTTCGGTTTCTGCCGGCTCCGGGTTGGGGAGACGGATATATTGAGGATAAGGCCTGAAATATTATAGGCTTCTTCAAAGGTGAAATCGCCCCCGAGGTTGGCGCGAATGTGCTCGAGGAGCATCTGTGGATCGAACAGCGCTCCCTCCCTCAGAATTTTCCCCGGGGAATTGAATCTCATGGCCGTCCGGTGAATTTGTTCCGGGTCCCTGAAGAACTCATCCAGCTGTGAACGTTTGCGCGTACAAATTCCCGCGGCGACGATGGCACCCATGGAGCTGCCGCTGATCACCCGTGGCAGAAGGTCTGCGTCGTGGAGCGCCTTCACCACTCCCAGATGGTAGATGCCCATGGTTGCCCCACCGCTGAGCATCAACGCGCTGCGGCCGAATGTCTTTGCGGACTTCTTGAACTGGACCAGTTTTGCCTCGTCGGAATAGAGTGAAGAGGGGATATCACAAAGGAAATTCAGGGTTTTGGCCGCCTCAGACAAGACCCTGCGAGGAAGGACCTTGCTCTCTCCGCTGTAGGTCTCCTGGTAGAGGGAAGGGTTGATGCAATCATGGTGGTGCCGGTACAGACCATCCTCAAGGGTTTTGATGAGCTCCGGTATCCGGTTTTCTTTTCGCAATCGCTCCAGGCTGATCACCAGGTCAATGAGCAGATCCTTTTCGTAGAGGGGAGAGTCATCTTCGTTGATCCACTCGGTGGTTCCCACCAGATTGTCCAGTTCCCTGGCTGCCGACAGCCACTCGAGGAATGTTCCGGCTGATGCGAGCCGCTTCTTTGCCTGGCGTTTAGTGCGTCCGAACATTGATTTATTCCTATTTCCCGCAGGAAAAAAATTTGGGCGGGTGGATTTCCATGGTTCCCAGGGGGGCACGATTTTTACCCGCGTTTTTCCCTCCTGTGATTTTCATGCGCCTGCCGATGAAGAGCCCTGCGTAGATACGGTACAGTCCCGCGGGAAAGCCGATTTTGGATATCTTCACATCGTGGGTGTCGAGGACGTAGGTCCCTGGTGACCAGTACCGTGTCGGCAGTAGACCGTGAACAGGCTTGTGATCTCCGGTAATCCTTGTCCCGTAAGGAGGATCGAGGTGCAGGAAGATCTTGTAATTGGCCTTTATGTTGCCCACAACCTTGAAAAGAAGGCGGAAATGGACCGTATCCCCCTTGTGGATTTTGCGGGGAATTGAATATCCCACGAGGACGATCTGATCTTCAAAGCGGGTGTCAGTCTGAAAGGGCATGGGGATGGGGGTGGTGGAAATAAAGGGCGCCAGTGGGCTGTGATCGGTTTCCCCTCGGCCCGCTCTGTTGGACACCAGCATATAGTAGGGGGATGGTGCTACGGGCATGATGTAGGGAATCCTCCGTGCACGCATGAGAAAATCAAAATTGCCCAGATTTGTCGCCGGAAGGGCTACAAAGCGGCGCCCCTCTTCAGCCATGAATCGAGCCAGATCCGATTCCGTGGGGAGGCTGACTGCGGAGGTGCCGATGTACACAGGGGCTGCCCGGGAGGAAAGTTTATGGACCCCCAGCAGATCTCCCGGTGCCGAGAGCCTGTCAAATGAGGTGAAGAGGTACCTGGTGGAGTTTTCCAGGGAGAGCTTGTGTAAATAAAAATGACTCAGGGCAACTCCGAAGATCAGTGTGGCGACGGCGAGGCAGTGGGAAAAAGAGATGAGCCCCGTGACGGGATGGCGTCGGGCGAGGCCCGACCAGGCACTGTGGAGGGAGTTGCCCCAGCGTCGAAGGGGAATACGCCCCGTGAGGGAAATCAGAAACGTAACGGGTATGAGTATCCGTGTGATGATATAGACAATAAGGCTGGATCTGGTGAGGCTCTTCCACCAGGCCCCGGCGGCCGCGGGGAAACTGACCAGGGAACGTCCAATAACGGCAGCGAGGGGGAAAAGGAGGGGGAGAACAACCAGTACCAGTGGCCACCCCATTTTAAAGTGGGTGGAGGGGAGCTCGTAGTAGGTCACCATCTCCGGCAGCATCTGGGGGTACTGCAGCAAGTCTCTGAGCAGCAGCAGCGCAGAAAAGGCCAGCACCAGGGAGTTAAGTGGAGTAAACAGAATCTCTCTGCGCTCGTGAATCAGCCACGCTGCAAGGTGGGCAGCGGGAAAAAGCGCGGGGAAGAGCAGATCTCCCACCCGCATCTCGTAATAGGACCCCACAACGATGGCTGTAATGAGCCACCCAAGGGATGCATACACCTGGGGATAGGAAGACTGATAGGTGCGCCGGTTGAAGATGAGTGCCGGGATCGCCAGGAGGAGGAGGACGCTCCACGGGAAAGCGCCGAAGGCTATACGCACCAGGTGTGAGGTGAAGAGGGCGTGGGCATGTTTTGCCGAGGGTGTGGACGAGGAGGGGTTGGGCGCGGCATAGAGCAGTGTCGAATAGGCGCCGTGTCCGTGGGAGAGTTCCCTGAAGATGAAAATGGCGCTGATGGCGGCCAAAAGGAACAGGGCCAGGGCCAGTGTTTTCTGATACCCCTCCCGCCATGTTCCCGTCAACAGCGTCGCGGCAAGAATGGCAGCGGCAGGATAAAAAACGCCGAGGAGCAACCCCCTTGAGAGGAAACTCCCCGAGAGGGCGGCGGCGAACAGCAAATATGCAGTCGTTGAAGGCCGGGACCCGGAGTCGGTGTCAAAGAGTCTGATTCCCAACAGAATTGCCAGAGCACTGAAAAATATCCACAGGGTATCGGGTGAGAGCGAGCGGCCGGCCAAAAGGAACCCGGGCGCCCCAAGGAGGAGCAGAGTCGCCAGAAACGCGAATCTACGGGAGGCTTGTCGCGCAAAAAAGAGAGGAAACAGAAGCAGCAGCGCGATGGAAAAAACGATGGCGGGGAGGCGTGCCCCCATCTCTTTGGGGAGGGGAAGACGAGCGCTGCCCCGGAATATCCATTGGACAAGGTTGGGCCATTGGGTTGACTCACTGGATTCCAGTTGAAAAAGGAGCGTGAGTTCCGTTGGTACCGGACGGTTCACTTCACGGCGAACCAGTGGCAGCCTGGTTGATTTCTCCTGATTCGTCTGCTCCCAGAACCCGAGCTGTGATGCTCCGGGTACCATGGTGAGCGTGCCCAGCAGCAGGATGGAGAAAAGAAAAAGATGTTTTTATGCTAGCAGTGACTTCATCTTGAGTTGGTTCCCGATGGGCGGTTCTGACTGCGGTTCACCTTGAACCAGATATTGCCGAAGAGGGTTCTTCCCGAACTGTTGACCGACAGGTAGCCCATGAGCCGGGCAATGGAGCCGTAGGAGATGCCTTTCCCAAGGCTTATCACCATTTTAGTTTTTCGGGTATATTTCCATTTCACCTTTTCCAGGTAATGACGCATGCCGGAAAAATCATAGGGTGAATCGGATTTGAAGTGACGCTTCTCCATGGGCCCGTGACTTGCTGAAATATTGAGCATGTCGGCTCCAAAACGCAATGAGACCGCATCGGGAGGGATGGAGGAGAGGAGCCCTGTGTGGAAGGCCCTGATGAGCCCCTGGCTGTTTTTCAGTGCGAACTCGACGCGGCTGACTCCCTTCGAGTGGAGATGGTCCAGCACTACCGCGAGGGACTCCCCGGGCAGTTTGGAATCAATAAGGAGGAGCGGGGGTGATCCACCGGGAGTGGTGATCATTTTAATAATTTCGGGCAGGGGTTTTGTGGATTTCGGTCCCGGGAAGGGGGCGGGTTGTTCAAAGGGGGACCGGATTTTTCCCGTGGAAGGGAAATAGAGGGGGATTGACCCGTATCGCAGGTTCATGAACTGATCGATAATCATCCAGCGCTTCGCGCGAATGCTGTGACGCCCTGCCATGGACATCGGCAGCGCGATGATGCCCTGGGTGCTCTCGAGGGGATCGGGCAAACTGATGGGCACGGCGAGTTTGTTGAACTTCTCCATGGCCGCGAGGATCCATGGAAGATTGGCCTTGATCAGCGGTGATCCGGAGGCGAGATACTCTTTTGCCAGATCTCTGAAAAAGGCGGCCGAGGAGAAGAGGAGATAATTGTCCGGGGAGAGGAACTCCATGTCGCTTTTTTGGGACAGCCCCACCTGCCGGGGTGTGCATGCGGCAATAACCAACTTTTTTCGCTGGGAAAAATTGAACAGGGGCTCACGGATCCGGGCTTTTTTACACGTCGGCAGACAGTTCTTGGGTGGTAAGGCGAGGCTTCCCGGGTTTTCGGTCCCTGACTCTGAAAAGGTGGATGAGAGCTGGGGACAGGGAAATCCCAAAAGGCGGATGAATGCGGTGAGTGCATCCCCTCCCTGCTTTTTTCCGATGAGGGTGCTCGCGTGACGAACGGCACCAAACAAAACCAGGGCGGTCTCCTCACGGTAGGGTGACTTGAGCAGAATTTTTGCTTCGGAGAAGAAATGTTGCCCCCACTCCACCCGGAACCTTCCCTGCCACGTGAGAAAGCGCCGCGCATAAGCGGCGGCGGCAGGATCTGCTTTCTCGCATCGAGCGGCCAGTGATTCCATGTGCTCGAAGAAGGTGCGGGTGCATGGACCGGAGATGGTCCCCTTGCCTTCACCACAATGGACGCCCGCAGATTCCAGGAGCGCGACGACCCATTTCTGCTTCTGCTTCCCCAGTGCGCTGAGGAGCCATCGAATTTCATGACGGAGCAGTGTGCAGGCAGCCTGGTTATCGTCATTCCCGATCAAATTCTTCTGTATTTTATGGAAGGCTTTCATCGCTGAAAGTCTGGAGTAGCCAGAGAAGGAGAGCGATTCACTGGAGCCGCTGTCTTTACAGGTGGCTAAAAGAAGAGGTAAAACAAGGAAAAGCATCCATCGCATGGCTGCATTTATCGGGCATCATTTGAAAACTTGCAACCGTTTTCCTTCTCTTCATTCCCGGGGAGTGAGGCATTCTCGTTGACAAAGGCACCTGTTATTGAGTATTCAGGAATCGCTGAGAGGTCATCATGAATCACAATAAAAAATATATTTTTGTCACAGGTGGTGTTGTTTCTTCTCTGGGGAAGGGTCTTACGTCCGCTTCTCTGGGCGCCTTGCTTCAGGCGAGGGGGCTCTCCATCTCCATTCAGAAACTGGATCCTTATATCAATGTGGATCCCGGTACCATGAGCCCGTTCCAGCACGGAGAGGTGTTTGTGACGGAAGACGGTGCCGAGACCGATCTCGATCTCGGGCACTACGAACGCTATCTGGGTGTCAGCATGTCCCGGGTGAACAACATCACCACGGGGCAGATCTATCACTCCGTTATCACCAAGGAAAGGGCTGGCCACTATCTGGGCGCCACGGTCCAGGTGATTCCGCACATAACCAATGAGATAAAGACTCTGATTCGTAAAGCAGCCGAACCTTACGACCTCCTCCTCGTGGAAATTGGCGGGACGGTGGGTGATATCGAGTCGCTCCCCTTCCTGGAGGCTATCCGGCAGATGCGCATGGAGGAAGGGGAAGAGAATACGCTGTTTATTCACCTTACCCTTATCCCCTATCTGGAAGCGGCAGGAGAACTCAAGACCAAGCCGACCCAGCATTCTGTCCAGAAACTCAGAGAGATCGGTATCCAGCCAAACATTCTCGTCTGCCGTACAAACCACGATGTGGACGAGAAGATGAAGAAGAAGATTTCGCTCTTCACCAATGTCCCGGAGAGCTGTGTCATCACCGCCAAGGATGCCAGGAGCATCTACGAGGTTCCACTGATGCTCTCGGAAGAAGGGCTCGCGGTGCAGGTTATCAAGCGTCTGGGCATCTGGGCGGCACAGCCGAACCTCGAACCCTGGCGTGAGCTGGTCAACAAGATACACAAACCAAGGACGGAACTCTCCGTTGGTGTTGTGGGGAAATATGTGGAACTTCTGGAGAGCTACAAGAGTCTCAACGAAGCCCTCATCCATGCCGGCATCGCCAATGATGCCAAGGTCCGCCTCAAACACATCAGTTCCGAGGAGATTGAGCGCCTTGGCGCCGATGCGGTTCTGAGCGGCATCGACTGTATTCTGGTTCCCGGTGGATTCGGCGAGCGGGGTATAGAGGGGAAAATCAGCGCGATTAACATGGCACGGGTAAACAAGATCCCATTCTTCGGTATCTGCCTCGGCATGCATCTGGTTTGTGTTGAGTTTGCACGCAATATCCTTGGTTATACCGATGCAAATTCCACGGAATTCAGTGACAACACCAATGCCCCCGTGATACATCTCATGGAAGAGCAGACCAGAATCGACCAGATGGGAGCCAGCATGCGTCTGGGAGCCTATGCCTGTGAGATCAGCGAGGGGACGCTCGCCCATCGAATCTATGGGCAGACCCAAATCACCGAGCGCCACCGGCACCGGTATGAATTCAACAACAAGTACCGGGAAGAATTTGAAGCCAAAGGGCTTCTGGTGAGCGGAATCAATCCGGAAGGAGATCTCGTTGAGATGGTCGAGGTCCCTGAACATCCGCATTTTATAGCCTGTCAGTTCCACCCTGAGTTCAAGTCGACTCCTTTCAAGCCGCATCCGCTTTTTGTTTCGTTTGTGGCCGCAGGTTTGGAAGCACGCAGGAACCGAAAATAGCGTGCGTCCCTCATCG
>JAHJLU010000646.1 GCA_018821745.1 Myxococcota bacterium
CCTCGGAAAATTTCGTACCCGCCTCGGAAAATTTCGTACCCGCCTCGGAAAATTTCGTACCCGCTTTTGGGTATTGACCTCCCCCGTTCAGAGAATTGTATACCCGCATGGATAAAATTATCGCAGGCATTTTAGAATTTTGTACCTTTGTACAATTCCTTCCTGAGCCTCCTAGGCACACCAAAAGCGCTTCTCCTGATATTTCGATAGCCATCAGGGATGTCGATTTGGCGTCAAAACCCAAGAGAGGAGCCGGATGCGTTACCAGCGCATGTCCTAATCTTCGCTTGGGGTGGGTTCCGAAAGGCCAATCCCCTACCACGACCATATCTCTGCCAGATTATGGACCCACAGCATATATTCGATCGGGTATCGTGTGACCATGTCACTTTGGATCAAGGTGCCAAGCATTTTCCTCCCAGCGACTCAACGTCTCTCCAGCAGAAAATGCAACTATTCCATCGCCAGAAGCTAATTCCAGAAGGACTTTCATGGCTGCCTCATGCCTGTATCTTAGCAGGAAAGCAGCGGCCATCGCACGAACATCATCTCGTTCATTATACAGCAATGGCACCAACCCTTCTCTCCCCTCATCCCCTATATTTTTTAGATTTTCGAATGCTTTAATGTATTTCTTTGCATGCTTGTTTCCAGTTTGTGCATCACCTTTTTTAATACATTCTGTCTGTGCAATCACATTTTCTGCAAAGCTATGAACCAATTTCACGATTTTATTCAAGGCTATACTCCAGTTGAAATGTTTTCAATGTTCTCTTCCAAAAAGAGTGTTGATTTAAAAACGACTGCGGCGCTGTGAAGAATAATAAAGCAAATATTCACGAAATAGCATTTTTATTCAGTACTTTTCGGTGTCGGGCAACAGTCTTTTTCTGTGTCTGATTATTCTGTGGATTCAGGAAATCGTGGATGTCCGGCGTTGATGAATGGCGTCACAGGATTATTTTTTGGGGGTGGAGGTGAGGCGGGCGGCGCCCTCTTTGAAGAGGAAGGCTGCACGGATCATGGGGGCGGACCACAGGACGGGCCAGCGGCGGTTCCAGATGACAATGCGGTCCTTGTGGGGCTTGAGGCTGATGGTCTGGGGCAGGCCGCCCTCCCGCGTGAGCTGCATGTATCCTCCCTGGCCGCGGGGGATAGAACCGTATCCCATGATGTGAACCTCGGAGAAGGCCGCGCTCACCTGAGCGAGGAAGACTCTCACGGATTCGGGGGTGAGAATGGTCCTTTTCCCTTTCTCCTCCATGATCCAATAGCCTGAATGCCGCCGGATGCGCCACCCGCTGGTCCCGTCGGTGAAGACGAAAGACTCGGCCAGCGAGGGTCCCCACTCAAAGGGATGATCCCGCACCCAGGGAGTGATGAGCACTCTGTGGTCGGCGCTGGTGAGCCGCATGACGGTTTTCCCCAACCGGGCCAGGGGCCTGCGGAGATCAACACGCAGGGCCAGGGTGGTGCCGTTGGACATGGAGAGGGTCACCTCCGCGCTGCGGGCAAAGGGGCGATCAGACACGGGAGCCGGAGTTTTGGCGCCGGATTTGGCACCCTGCTCTTTCCCCTTTGGCGCCGTGGTGCCTCCACCGGGAGGAGTCATGGCCGCCGTGATCCGGGAAGCCTTGTCCGGCGCCGTTTGAGGCTTTGCAGTAGAGGCGAGGGGAGTCAGCAGGGCTTTTTTCTCGGCTTCCCCGAGAAAAGAGTGGGCACGGAGGTTCTTTACGGTGGTGTAAAAGAGACCCAGGGCACGGGTGCTCAGGGGGAGATCGATGGGCTTGACAATGCGCGGCTCGTGGCGACTGTCCACGGATATCTCCTCAGGGAGACCCAGGCCGGTCCGGGTGACAGTGAGAATTTCCCCTTCCGGGAAAACCCGCCGGTCCCTGAAGTGAATCTGCGATGGAGGCAGCAGATCGGCCACCGCCCGGGTCGCCTTGAAATACCAGGGCTCTCCCTCACGTTGATAATAGAGCACCCCGCTGGCATCCTTGCTGAAGTGCACGCTCCACTGATCCCAGTTGTTGGTGAAGGTGACCAACATATGGGCTTTGGGCGTTGATGCCGGTTTCTCCGGGCGGGTGACAGGGGTCCCCATAAAGGATCCCACGAGTCCTTCAATCACTCGCCTGTCTCCGGGGAAACGCTCTTTGCCAAAAACAATCCAGCGAGATCGGAAGACACACGTCTGAAC
>JAHJLU010000647.1 GCA_018821745.1 Myxococcota bacterium
CCTTCGTCCGCGGCAGAGCACGGAAAAGTTTCCTCAAAAAAGGCGGGAGCAAGGCCGAGGTCGCCCTGGCCGACGAGCTGCTCAACCCCGATGTACTCACAATCGGCTTTGCACGGCGCTTCGCCACATACAAGCGTGCACCCCTGATCTTCTCCGACATGGAGAGAATCATCCGGCTTCTCAGCGACTCCAATCGCCCCATTCAACTGATCTTCGCCGGGAAAGCCCACCCAAAAGACAATAACGGCAAGGAGCTCATTCGGCAGATTATTCACAATCTTCGCAAAGAGGAGCTCCGCAGGCGGGTTGTTTTCATCGAAGACTACGACATGAACGTGGCCCGTTATCTGCTCCAGGGTGTGGATGTGTGGCTCAACAATCCGCGACGGCCGCTGGAAGCATCGGGGACCTCGGGCATGAAGGCAGCCGCCAACGGCGGACTGAACCTCTCGGTTCTTGACGGGTGGTGGTGCGAAGGATACGAGCCCGATGTGGGATGGCGTATCGGCAAGGGTGAGGAGTACGCTGACCTGACCTACCAGGACGATGTGGAGTCACGGGATCTGTACAACATTCTCGAGAAGGAGATCATCCCCTGTTTCTACACCCGCGGCAAGGACGGCCTCCCCCGGGAGTGGATCTCCATGATGAAAGCCACCTTCAAAAACCTCTCACCGGTCTTTAACACCAACCGCATGGTCACGGACTACGCCCGCAAGTTCTACCTCCCCTCACTGGAACGCTGGAACATAATGAAATCCGATGATTTCCATGGCGCCCGTGAGTTAACATCCTGGAAAGCCAAGGTAAAAAGCAACTGGCACGAGGTAAAGGTGCTCAACTCCCATTTCAGTGGAACCACTGAAGAGATCAAGGTGGGAGACAAGGTGACGGTTAACCTGGAGGTCCATTTGGGCGGCCTCTCCCCCGACGACGTAAATGTTCAGGTTCTTTTCGGAAAGGTGAGCCCTGAAGAGGAGCTCATCGAGCCTGCCATCAACACACTCTCCATGACGGAACCCCTCGGAGATGGTCGATGGGCCTACAGTGGATCCATTACCTGTAACGAGAGTGGCCAGCACGGCTTCTCGGTTCGCCTCCTGCCCTTCAACTCAGCGCTCAGTTTCGGCCACGAGACCGGCCTCATCCGCTGGGGATAATCTACACCTCGAGTTCGTCATCAATAAACTGGATTTTCATGGAGGACGCGGTAATCCCCGAGGGGTAGTTTCCCAGATGTCCCGTTCGATCAAAACTGAATCCGTATTGTTTGAACAGGCTCACGGCGGGGTGATTATCCTGGGCGACTGTGAGTCGCAGCTCCTTGACCTGTTTGGAGAGAGAGACCTTTTGAATGGTTTCGAAGGCCCAGTCCAGCAACTTCTTTCCCAGGCCCTGGAAGCGA
The DNA here is from genome assembly GCA_018821745.1 of Myxococcota bacterium. GTDB lineage: Bacteria > Myxococcota_A > Polyangia > HGW-17 > HGW-17 > SZUA-580. The sequence continues at coordinate 1,406 of JAHJLU010000647.1, forward strand.
TACCCCTCTTCCAGAGCGATGGCCATAATGTCTGCGATGAATACGCCCCCTACCGGGATAAATCCAAGAAGTAGAAACCCTATAATATCATCATCCCGCTCGGGGTCCCTGATCACAGCGGTGATCACACCCCGTTCCTTGACCAGCGCCGAGATAAACTCGCGATAGTGTCCGAACCGGATGAAGGCGTCCTCGGCGAGTTCCCCAATTTGAAATAAATCTGTATTGTTATATGGCGCTAAAATGGAAACTTCCAAGGTGTCAGGGTTGACGTGCGTCATGGCGTATCAGTCCAGAAAATCGACTGGACCCTTGCCCAGACGGATCACATCCCATTCGCCCTCTTCATAGGAAAGCACGGTGGGGTGATCCTCTCCCAGAAAGCCCTGCTCGATAATCGCAGAGACCATTCCACCAAAATGATGGTTGATCGCTTCCGGATCCAGGATGGCATTACCATCTTTGTCATCAACGCTTGTGGAGACAATGGGACTGCCCAGGGTCTCTACCAGGAACCGCGCCACAGGGGAGTCGGGAATACGGATACCCACTGTCTTGCGCTTACCCAGAAGATTCTTGGGGACCTCCCGGTTGGCCTCGAGGATGATGGTGTAGGGACCGGGCAGGATCCGCCGTAATAGAGCGAAGGCAGAGTTGTCAATATTCACAAACTGTGCCGCCTGGCTCAGATCCGCGCAGATGAAAGACATGAGATGTTTGTCATCGACGCCTTTAAGGGAGCGGAGCTTGTCGATCCCCTTTTTGCTCCGGATATCACATCCAAGGCCGTAGACCGTATCGGTGGGATAGATAATCACATCTCCGTCAGCCAGGAGATCGACCACACTCTTCAGGCGTTTCACATTGGGATGAACCGGATCCATTTGATGGATGATTGCCCTGGCCATAAATACCTCCCGGCGTTGAACGGGAAGAAGGCTCCCGCTCGCCCATGATTCGGCTTACAACTCAGCCTGTACTTCGATCATCTCATAGGCCTCAAGGAGATCGCCTTCTTTGATGTCATGGTAATTTTCAAAACCAAGACCACACTCGTAGCCCTGCATAACCTCACGAGCGTCTTCTTTGAACCGGCGCAGTGATGAGACTTTACCCTCATAGATCTGCACGTTTTCACGGAACAGGCGCAACTGACAGTTACGGTTAACCTTGCCTTCAAGCACATAGCAGCCGGCAATGGAGCCGGTTTTGGGGATAGTGAAGACAGCGCGCACCTCGATCTTGCCGAGGAACTTCTCTTTTTTCTCTTTGGGCAGAAGACCACGCATGAGATCTTTCACATCATCCACCATATCGTAGATGACGTTGTACTGCCTCACCTCGACACCGGATTTTTCACCAAGATGCCGGGCTTTGGAGGATGGACGGACGCGGAATCCCATGACCACCGCCCCAGCCGTAATGGCCAGGTTGATATCGGTCTCGTTGACACCACCAACCGAGGCGTTGACCACATTGACCTTGACCTTCTCGGTGGAGAGGCGGACCAGGGCGTCTTTAATCGCCTCCATGGTGCCTTGAACGTCGGATTTTAAAACGATATTAAGCTGTTCCTGCAGGCCCTTGGCGATGGCGAGGCGAATGGCCTCCATACCCTTGGCCTGGGATTTGCGCGCAAGATCTCTGACCTTCGCATCATCACGGCGGCGATCGAGAATGCGTCTGGCGGTCTTCTCGTCTGTGACGCTGCGGAAGTCATCGCCGGGGGAGGGGACTGCGTCAAGACCGGTTACTTCGACGGGAGTAGCGGGACCGACCTCTTTGACCGGCTTGCCACGGTCGTTTGACATGGCCCGGATCTTACCACCGGTGGACCCGGAGATGACAAAATCGCCCACACTGAGCTTACCGCTGATAATGAGAATGTTTGTCACAGGACCGCGGGCTTTGTTCAACTCACCCTCGAGGACGACACCCTTGCAGGGACCATCGGGATCTGCTTTGAGATCGAGAATCTCCGACTGCAGGACCAGCATCTCGAGGAGGTTATCCACGCCCGCCTTGGTGACTGAGCTCACATCGAGCATCATGGTGTCACCGCCCCACTTCTCGTCTACCAGGTTGTAGGCTGTGAGTTTTTCGCGCACCATCTGGGTATTGGCGTTTCCTTTGTCAATTTTCGTGATGGCCACAATAATGGGGACTTTTGCGTCCCTACAGTGGTTGATTGCTTCCACGGTCTGGGGCATAACGCCGTCGTCGGCGGCCACCACCAGAATAACGATGTCCGTAACGGAAGCTCCCCTGGCGCGCATCTGGGAGAATGCTTCATGGCCGGGAGTATCGATGAAGACAACTTCGCCGTCTTTGGTTTTGACCTTGTAAGCACCGATGTGCTGGGTGATACCACCCGACTCGGTGGAGACGATGTCGCTTTTGCGGATGACATCAAGCAGTGAGGTCTTGCCGTGATCGACGTGGCCCATAATGGTCACAATGGGCGGTCTCCTGACCAACCTGCCCTCATCCACAGGCTCATCATCGCCCAGGGCGATGTCTTCTTTAAAGCCGATGCTCTCAATCTCGTAACCCCACTCGGAGGCAACGATATCGGCCGTCTCAACGTCGAGGGTGGAGTTGATGTTCACCATCTGGCCAAGAGTCAGCAGCTTCTTGATGAGCTCTCCAGCCTTCATGCCCATCTGTTTGGCGAGCTCAGCCACGGAGATAAACTCATCAACCTTTATCTTCCTGCGCCCTTCTGGCGGAGCGGCGGGACGTGATGGTTTGATGCTCTTCTTGCGCCGGTTTGGTCCGGCTTTCCGAAGGAGTTCATCTTCCTTGTGCCGCTCTCTGTAGGAGGGACCACGTTCCCCTCTGCCCTTCTTCGCTGCGTCGGTGGAGC
>JAHJLU010000648.1 GCA_018821745.1 Myxococcota bacterium
CATAACCTTCTTCGAAATAAACCCTACGGTGGTCACCTATGCCAGACGCTATTTCACCTACCTGCGTGACGCAAAGGCGACCGTGAAGGTTATCCTCGGTGATGCAAGAATCCAGATGGAGCGCCAGCTAAAAGAGTCATATCGGGGTCACTACGACGTCATTGTTATCGACGCCTTCTCCGGTGACAGTATCCCCATGCACCTCCTGACCATGGAAGCCCTGGATCTGTATGGAAAACTGCTGAAGCCAGGCGGGGTCCTCGCGTTTCACACCAGCAACATGCACCTCGACATCCATTTTCTTGTTCACAACATGGCCACCCGGCTCAATCTCCCCGCCTACCTGCTTGAGTCAAAGAGTGACCTCCCCCGGGAGATTTATGGGTCCACCTGGGTCATGGTCACCACGAACAGGGAATTACCCCGGATCCCCAATGTTGCGCAGTTGATCAAAAAGTGGCCCGCATCCCACCACAAAACCATCTGGACCGATAACTACGGCAGCATCCTCCAGCTCCTCAAGTAGCACGCGCAATTCAATTCTGGAGGGGTTCACGCTGCCGAACTTCGGGCAATGGGCGATACAGTGCCTGCCGGTGATTGCCCGGTTGGTGATCTCTCAAGGATTGATGAGAATGAACTCATCGAGAGTCCTGGAAATTTCCTTCTTCATCGCCTTTACATCTTCAGGAAAAACAATGGGGTCTTCGAGCTCTTTGAGAATCTTGTTGAAGACGTCCAGCGCGGAAATAGCGATCTTGAGCACATCCGGGGAATTGGAGAGATTGAATCCCAACTGGATCTGGTACACATATTCCCTCCAATATCCTTCCATGTTGGGACAAAATGCCGGGTTCTCGGCAATATACTCGTCGAGGTGCAAAAAGACCTCTGTCGCATGAAAGGCAAGTGCGATGCCGATATCACAAGCGGTGTACTGAACCAGCTCGGAGTCAACGTCGCACCGGTCCGCCAGGTTGAGGAAATGGAGCACGTCGTTGAGTTCCTCTCCCTGCATGTGACGGGCCATGGCCCGGTAAAAGGCGAAGATGGCGCGGTTCAGCAGGAGGCGGGTGTTTATTGGATCCATCTGTGTGAGGAGGTCCAGCGCGAAATTCCCCTCTTCGATGTTCCCCGATTCCCAGGCACTGCTGAATTGTTCTGAAAGGAGGCTGAAGGCCTCTGTCTCATCGGGACCCACGGCCGGCGACGGCACGACTACATACATGGGCAGCACAAAGATGGTCCCACCGCACTGAGGACAGCAATGCTCGTCATCATCCAGTGTGTCAAGGCGTACCTTGAGAGTACACATGGGACACCACACTTCGGAGGGAACGTTGATGGGCCGGGACGCCAGAAAGTTCAATAAAAACGTCTTGAGGGGGTCGAGGGATATCAGGTCCCTTTGGGAGGGCGACAAAGCCTTCTCAATCAAACTGATGTCATCGCAAATGCCCTGCAGCCGCTTGACGATGTCGCGACGATCGACGAACCGGTAGTTCTGACGGAGCACGTCCGGGACCTTGGCGATAAAACTCTTCAGGGTGAACTCCATGGTGCCCAGGGCATGGAGCGCCTGCAGCACCACCGGCCGGTCGGAAGTCCCTAGCGTGAGCGCCTGCTCAAGTGCAGAGAGGGCGACGGGGAAGTGCTCATCGGCGAACCCCGTTCGAATAGCCTGGAGCGCTGCGACGACACCGAGATTGAACCACAGCACGGGCGACTCCTCCAGTAAGCTCACCATGTCCCTCGCCGCCCGCGTGGCTTCGTCGAATTTTCCGCTTCTCGTCGCAATAAGAAAATCAGGGAGGGCGGTGAAATATGCCTCCATCTCTTCAGGAGACAGCGCCTCAACCTCTTCCTCCGGAGGCACCAGAGCCCTCAGCACAAAAACCTCGAAGCGGCACTTCGGGCAGTGCATGGAGATGATTGCGTCCGAACGGATCTTGAGCGGCCGATGGCAGCGGTAGCAAAAATATTCTTCAGGCGTCAGGGCCTGCAGTTCAGCCAAGGCGGGGGCTTTTCCCGCTTCGGTCACTACCACCGGAGCGAGCAGGGTTTCACTGACCGGTGGCTCCGCGGCGACATCAGGGAAGGGGTCATTCCCTTGCGCAGCAGGTAATTCCCTGCGTCGCTGCGTGTTCATCGCGTCGATGGAGAAGCTCATGGTGAGAGGGGACGGTTCGCTGGAAAAGCTCAGCCGCGCAGGGGCCGGGTTTGCTTCAGCCTCAGGAGACGCGTCCAGCGCCCCGGAGAAGACATCATGGGATGATGACGACTCAAAGCAGCTTCCGCAGTACTCCTTCGAGTTCAGCGTGTCCCCGTCCCCAATGCGCCGCTCATAGGTGCTACGCAGAAAACCTTTATCGTTCAAATGGTTGCAGTGGGGACAAACCCACAGTTGCCCTGGCATGATGACCTCCCGTTGGCAAATACTGCCGGTGGCGACACTTACACATAAACAATTCAAACCATGTTTTTTTATTTTAACCAAGTACTTTTGAATATATGACTCGGTGTGTGACACTTTTGTTCCCAGTTTACGTTTGATAATCCCCGGCAGCGCACGTCTTGCCAAACATATTTGCAATAGAACAGATGACTCGGGCCACCGTGGTAATAAAGTTGTCTGCCGTCCCCTGGCTTGAAAATCCGGGAAGGAGGGAATGGAATTAGCGCCTCCAGGTCCTGGGTTATTGGCGTGTGGTGAGGTTCAGGGACGAGGTTATGGACATGGCGACACCTGAATTTATGGCGGTTTTAATGGTGCCCTTCATGGAGAGGAGTCTCCCCGTGAGGCTGTTGAATTGTACCGTGGCACCCCCGGACATGGAGGGCATGGCGGCTGCTCCCTCGGGAAGCTGGCTCTGATCCGTGAGGGCGGCCAGGGTCGTTTTGAGGGCGGCGATCCCTTCCACGAGGCTCTCCATGGAGAGGGTGATTTTCATCATGGGGGCCTTGAGCGTGGTCTGCGCCCCGGCGTTCATTTTTCCCCCGGGGAGGCGGAAGAGCCCCATGAAGCGCTTGGGGATGATGTCCATGCGGCGATCACTTGCGGTCACCGTGATGGTCTTGATGGGGGTAATTTTCTTGACCGAGGCGCCCCCGGACAGGGTGCCACTCTTGGGGTCAAACTTCGCATAGACGGTCACCTCTTCGTCACCCGAGGAGGCTGTAGCGGAGGAGCTGTTTTTACTGACCGAAGCGCGGACCAGGAACCGCTCCCGGGATTTGGTCTCGACCACGTAGAGCTCTTCCGTGAACTCGACGACTCCCTTTTGGGTTATGGTCCCCGCAACGGAGAGTCCCGACCGTGGGAGCCCCTTGCCCGAAGCCATGAGAGTATTCTGTGGCATGGCATAGACGGAGAAGGAGTCAACGGTCAGGGTAAAACCCGCTGAGCCGTCCTCGTTTACGGTGGTGATGTTCATTGTGAAGTCAGTGACGGTCTTGAACTTGGTGGACAGGTTGATCCCCGGTACCATGCCTCCCCGGCCCATGCCAATTCCACCTGTGCCGCCCATGGAGATGGCGATGGCGGTGGTCTCCTCCGAGGTGTATTTCCAGGTCGCCCCCTTGGTGAAGGTATACTTCAGATCGACAAGGGGGCCCTTTCCCCGGTGTGTGGTGACAGTGGCAGCGGGGACTGCACCATCGGGTGCGGTGGTCGCGTCATCTGGCCCGGTGTTCGAGTTCTGGCCGCCCTGGGGAGCGCTGTTTCCCTGGGGGTTTGTCCCCCCTTCAGGCGGGACGCAGGCAAAAAGTGCGAAGAGGGGAAGGATAAAAGTAAGAATATGTTTCATAAGAGGTCTCCTGTGAAAAGCGGTTACGATGAGAGTAAAAAAATCTCAGGTTCACATACGCCGTACAGTCCCCTCTATTCATTTACAATCAAACCTTCGGTGTGGATTCTTCCACTGCCCCTTTGGGGTGTTACCAGTACCCCACTGCATATAGCAGCTTGCTCCTCCCGAGTTGTCTCCCATGAACGCACCGTAGCAGGTCCCCACCATGAACAGCTCGCCGCCGGATGAGAGGTGGAGGGAATGCATCAACTCCGCATTGGCGCTGTCCATTCGGTCCCTCTTGTCCTGAAAGGTCCCCTCCTTGTCGACCTTCAGAAGGAAATATGCCATTCGTGAGGCTGGTCAGATAGAAATTATCGCCGGAGTCAATGACGACCGGGGCCAGGCGTCACTCTTTGGATTTACTCGTCTTCGGGGAACTCCGGGAAGTACTTCGCCAGGCAGTCGGGACAGATCCCGTGGGAGAAGCTCACGTCGGCGTTCCTGGAGATGTAACTCTCCACGCGGCTCCAGTACCCCTTGTCGTCGCGAATGTTCTTACAGTGCATACAGATGGGGAGCATCCCCGAGAGGGTCTTGATCTCGTCCCGGGCACGCTCCAGCTCTCGTATATGCTTCTGAAGCTCGCGGTTGGTCCGGGTGAGCTCGTTCTCCAGCTTTGCCTTTTCTTCGAGGAGGGTGGAGTGGGAGAGCATGATCCCTGCCCCTGCGAGGAGATGCCCTTCCCCGTGGGGGTGCATGGAGAATCGCACCCTCACGTGGCCCCCGTAGGAGTCAAGGAGGCTCAGTTCCAGCTCTCCAATCCCCTGGGAGAGTGAGGCCGCCGTGCCGGAAGACTGAATGTCAGTGAAGGGGCTCCCCAGCGGATCTCTCCCGAGGAGTGTGGTGAGGGCGGAAGAGGCGCCCCTCACCACTCCTTCGGTGTCCACGAGGCAGCACAGCACCACCTCGGAGGAGAGAAGGAAATTGATTATATCAGTTGATTTCATTCCAGTATTTCTCACATGTGGCCACGCCGTCAGGGGCGGTGGGGCTGTAATGGTCTGCCCCCGTCTCTTTCCACACCGAGGGCATGAAGTTGAAGGCCTGCCCCCCCACGATGATGCGGCAGGGGTGCCCTGTCATCCTGTGGCGAAGCGCGTGCACCATCTCGGTAGCCGCATGGATGTTGAAGGGCATGGCCACGGAGATGGCGACTATGTCGGGGATAAAGGAGTCTGCCAGGGTGAGGAGATCCGATATGGGAGTGTTGGCCCCCAGGTGAATAGTCTGCCACCCGTCGATGGTGAGGAGATCGCTGAACATGGCACCGCCGATGGAGTGAAACTCTCCGGGACCCGAGGTCACCAGCGCCTTGCCCCTGGTGTTTTTCGCGTCAAGCACGTGGTGGTACCAGTAGGACATGACACGGTTCACCACCCCCGAGGCCAGGTGTTCATGGGCCACGGAGATCCGACCCGCTTCCCATCGCAAGCCAATCTCCACCATGGCCGGCGTGAGAGCATCGAGGTAAAAGCTTGCCAGCCCGCGGGAATCATTAATGTACTGCGCCCCAAGATCGATCACCCCCGAGGCATCCCCGGAGATGAGCAGCCCGATGATCTTCTCTCCCATCCCCCCGAAGGGTTCCCCAAACTCCGGCGCGTGCTCGGTGCGGGCACTGGACGCGGCGATGTACCTGTCATGGCCCTGGGCGTAGGTGTCGTAGATTGCCGTGAGTTCCGCCGCCGAGGCGGGGGAGAGGAGACTCCTGAGTGCATCGGACCAGGCGCCATAGACCGCCGGAAAGTAGGACCAGGAGAAGCCGTGGGCGTGGTAGGATCGGTAGACCCAGGGGATGATGGCGTCAAGCATGGACCATGCGTTGAATTTCATGACGTTAACCATCACCCCGTGGTGGTGCCGGTGGTTTGCGTAGAGCACCTCGAGGGGGTTCCCTCCGATGTACTCCCGAAGGTGCGGCGACAGTGCCATGGAGCGATTCACCGCGTCCACCAGCGCGCCCCCTCTCTCTTCGTATTCTCTCATTGCCTCGGAACTGATACGTGTCTCTTCAAAGAGCGTCATAATCACCTCCCATCCCGGGGGTACATCTCGCCCGGGCCCCATATTATACACATCCCCGGTCCCCCAAAGCAACCCTTTCAGTGTTCTCCCCTCTTAAGGATCTGCAGGGACAATTCAGACCAGGTTTTTTGCAGGGTCTGAATCGCCACTCCTTTATTTTGGGATAATACCCTTGGATGCACAAGGTTTTTCGACCCCTGGACTGCGTGAGAAACTCTGCGGATTCAGGGGTTTCGGATGGTGTAGACGAAGGCGTCGTGCCCGCCGTTATTCAGTCCCGGGCCCAGGTTGCTGGTGGTGCTCCCCACCACGTAGACGGTCCCGTCGGGACCCACTGTCATGTTCGTCACGGTCTCTTCCCCCATCTCGCCGTACTGCCGCAAATCGGAGACGGCGCCGTTCTCCTCAGCCGCGAAGGAGAAGATGTCCTGCCCCCCGAAGGAAGTCTCCCCCTCAAAACTCCCGATCGAGTTCCCCACCACGATCAGGTGACCGCTGTCAAGCCAACGCAACGCGATGCCGCTGTCGTTGTCTGGGCCGCCGAACTGGTGGGCGAAGATAGGGGTTCCGTCCGTGGTGAAGCCCGCCAGAAATGCGTCCATATTGCCCCTGGAAACCTCCGAGGGGAGGGTCCCCCCCGTGGACCCCGTGATGAAAACATTCCCGGAGGGCGCTACGGCGACACCCTGGCCACGATCATCCTCGGTGCTGCCGACGGTGCGCGTCCAGAGGAGGTCGCCGCCGGAGGAGATCTTCATAAGGATGGCGTCGCCATAGCCCGCGTTGGGCTCGCCGGACATAAAACCCGAGGAGTAGCCCGTCACGTAAAGGTTTCCCGCGGCGTCAACGGCGATGGCACTGAACCCTTCCTCCATAAAATTCTGGGAGTCATACTGCCGCACCCAGACCTGCGCCCCGACAGGATTGAGTTTCATGATGAAGGCGTCGTACCATAGAGGAGGCTGCCCCCCGAGGAGGGCGCTGGAGGTTCTCCCGACCACGTAGATATTGGAGGCGGCGTCCAAAGCGACCGCCTCGACGTGATCCTCGCCGCTCCCTCCGAACTGCTGCCGGGAGATGAGGCTCCCGTCGTCCCGGTGGAGGGCGACAAAGAAATCGGTGCCACCGAAGGATCCAGCACCAAGGGTTCCATCAGTCACTCCCGCCACAACAAACACACCCGCCGAAGTCATGACCATGTCACGGGCCTCATCGGTTGAGGGGACATTCTCCTGCCATGTGCTCCAGATCTGCGTGTCAGGCGCCATGGAGGCGAAGAAATAGTCCCCACTGGTCCAGACCGTGGGGTTGGAGAACTCTCCCTGCGTCATTCCGGTCATGTAGAGAGTCCCGTCCGCCCCCACGACGAGGGCGTTGCCCTGGTCAGTGTAGTTCCCGCCCAGCAGGGCGACACTGGAGCATTGGCTCAACTCCACGGTGCAGTCCGTGCGGCACACGGGGATGGATCCCGTCACATAGCCAAACTGTGCGCAGGTGAAGCCCGCCACGGAGGAGTCACACTGCTCGAACTCACTCTGAACAACTGCGTCACCACAGTAACCGGAGCAGGCGGTCACGTCGAACCGGCAGCTCCCGTCACAGGCGAGCCCCGCGCCGTGATATCCCAATGAAGCACAGGTGGCCCCACCCAGGGCGCTCCCGTCACAGTGCTCGGTACCGTTGACGATCCCGTCACCGCAGCGCCCCTCGGTCCCGCACCCGCTTAAATCGTACTCACAGTTGCCCCGGCACTTCAAGGTTCCACCGTTGTAGCCGAAGGAGGCGCAGGTGGCCCCACCGAGGTCCGCACCGTCGCAAGGCTCAACACCGTTGATGGCGCCGTCACCGCAGCGGCCGAAGTACTCGCAGATCTGCTCATCCAGGGTGCAGTCGGGTTTGCACACCAAAGCTCCCCCGTAAAAGCCCCGTGACGTGCAGGTTGCTTCTCCGAGATCGGTGCTGTCGCACTCCTCAACACCGTTTTTCACGCCGTCGCCGCACCGGCTCTCCCCCTGGCACTCGCGTGCGGAGAGGTGGCACGCGTCACACAGGAGCACCCCGCCCGAGTAGCCGAAATCCTCACAGGTCCTGTGATCGAGGTTGTCCCCGTCGCACAGCTCGTTGCCCTGCACCTTGCCATCACCGCACACCACCTGGCTGTAGCAGCCGCTGTAATCGAAGCGGCAGTCGGACCCGCACTGAAGCTCCCCGCCCAGGAAATCAAAGAAGTCCGTGCACGACTTGCCGCTGAGGGCCTCCTGGTCACACTCCTCCGGGGCGTTCACCACGCCGTTCCCGCACACGTTGGCGCCCTCGCAGTCGGTGAGATCGTAGCGACAATCGTCGGTGCAGGAGAGTGTCCCGCTC
>JAHJLU010000649.1 GCA_018821745.1 Myxococcota bacterium
AGGTGAAGGTGGACTCCAGGACAATGCCCAGGGGCTTGACCCGCTGTGCCAGGTGCGCGGTGACCGCCCCGCCGAGGGAGCGTCCGAAGAGGAGGATTTGCGCGGGCTTGAACCCAAGGACCGTCTGTGCATACTCCCAGGCGGCGGAAAGATCACGGTAGGTCCCCGCCTCCGTGGGTTTCCCCGTGCTTTTGCCGTACCCGGCGTAGTCGTAAATGAGGACGGAGAAGCCCAGATCGAACCAGACCCGCAGGGAGTGGAGGCGGTGGGAGATGTTCCCGCCGTTGCCGTGGGAGAAGAGCACCAGCCGGCTCCCCGAGTTGTTGGGGATGAACCACCCGTGGATGGTGTTGTTTCCCGAGGGGAAGGTGACGTCCCTAAAAGGGAGGCCCTGGTCCGGGGGAAAGCCCGCGAAGCTCTTTTGGGGGAAGTAAATGAGGCGTGGCTGCAGAAAGTACAGGGCGACGCACAGCAGCGTGTATGCCACGGCCAGCCCGATGACGATTCTCAGCGTGTATCTCAGGACTTTGCGGTGCGGGGTCTGTACTTCCATGCCCGGGAGTGTAGCACATATTTCCCGGTTTTTACCGTCAGGTTTGATTGTGAGTTACGGGGCAGGCCCAGATGCCGATCAGGCGCCTGAGCACTCGAACCGGTGATTGCCACAGACTTTTTGAATACTTGACACCCGGGAGCAAATCTGAAACCCTTGCGGACAAGTAGTCACCACAAGGGAGTTTCCCATGACCGATTCACGCTGGCGTTGTCCCAAATGTTCGCACCTCAATCAGAAGAGCTCCATGAGGGCTGTGTTCGAGAAAAATATCGAGAGCGGCGTCACCCTCTATGGCGATGAGACCTGCTACGAATGCTTTGGCCACTATCCCATGTCGGATATCTACCGGGGCATCTACGACGCCGAGCCGGGGGAGCTCATCGAGTCCATCGCCGAAGCCCCCTCGGAGGATCCCTCCAGCTATGAGTTTGCCTACAACCTCTCCCTCTCCAACATGGAGCCGGAGAAATCCGAGCGGATTACGGTCCAGCGTGTCGACAGCTCCGAGCGGGGCAGCGTGACCCATGGAATACCTGACCATGTGACAGGAGGGTTTGCCGTCACCAGAGGATTCGAAGAGACGGGGAGCTCTTCCATTAATGTGCCCCAGATGACCCCCACCCCGGAACCCATGGGGGAAGATGAACAGGAGATGTCATCACAGGGGCTTCCGCCGGCGGCTGACTATGGGATCTCGCCGGCGCCCCCTCCCACCGCGGCGCACCGCGGCAGTGGAGGAATCCCCGAGCCAGTGGATATCCCCACCCACACCCTCTTCATTCCCCAGCGATTTCAGTGCCCCGTGTGCCAGGAGCTGCTCCGTGCCGCAAAAATGAGGGGGAGTATTATCTCCTGCGGATCATGCAGTTACACCTTCCATCCCTATGCCTTCGTGGGGATCCCGCCGGTGCTCAATACCATAGCTGATCCCGATGAGCGGGAACACTATTTCGAGAAATTGATGGAGCTGGATCGGGAGATGGACAACAACGCCATTGAGCTGTGCAATTTGATCATCAACAGCCTCCTGGACTGCAACCCCTCTTCGGATCTGCTCTGGCTCGACAAGGCCGCCATCACCTTCTTTCGGGCGATCCGCAACAAATTCGAATTAGAGGACATGTATGACGTGATCTATTATCTCGATATGGCGATGAAATTCCCGGGGGATGCGGAATTTCGCAAGGAGCGCTCCCGGGTGCTGTGCACTCTTATCCTCTCCGCTGCCCAGTATATCTACAAGCGGGGTTTTGAGGGGACCGCCAATGAGTTTGTCAACGCCACCCACCTTGACGTCTTCAACAGTAAATACAAGGGGATAATAAAAGTATTCCAGGTGGCGGTGGCGCGTTTTCACTGAGGGAGATCAGGAAGGGTCGGTGACGCGGCCTGCGAAGAGGATCACGCCTGTCTCATTGTCACGGATAAAGAAGAGGAAGGGGGAGTCAACGGTGAAGTCGATTACATCACCAAAACCTGACATGATAACCGCCGTGGCCGCTCCCGCCTCGGTGCCCGCCTCGTCGATGCCGATGAAGGCTTCATGGATCACGTCGGAGATATAGAGCTCCAGGGGCTGGTGCATGTTGGTGAAGTCTGCGGTGCCCATGACGAAGGCGTCGTTCATGCCCAGGCTCTCGAGGATGGGTTTGAGGCTCTTGCCGTAACTGAAGTTGAATTTGGGCATGGTGAGGAAGAGGGTGGGGGTGATCTCCAGGCTGTCGACGATGGTGCCGAGGGTGGCGGCATCGAGGGAGGCCTCGAAGGTGCTGAAGGTTCCCGCGTCGGGCATGATGACCACCATGGAGGTGTCGTCGCCCACATAGGGAAGCTCAACGGCCTTGTAGCCCGTGCCCTCGTAGTAGGGGAGGGCGCTGCCGTCCTGGGTCATGAAGTCCACGGTGACGTCACTGCCGCCGATGGTGTGGAAGGTGGCGGGGCCCGTGGCGTCGGGGGCGAACTGGCTCATCCATTTGGCTTTGAAGTAGAGGGTGTTGACCAGCACCATGCGGGTGAGGGAGTCGAGGGTGCCCTGGGCGAGCAGCTCGTCGATGCGTCCGGCGGTCTTCTGGGAGACCCAGTCGTTGATAATAAGACGGCCCGCTTCGGGATCCGTGGCGAAGTCCAGGAGGTTGAGTCCGGCCCCGTAGTTGAGCGCCAGGACATCGAGGAAGGCCTGCTCAAAGGAGTATCCCTCCTGGCCCCAGATGGAGTTGGTTGAGCTGAGGGTGAAGGCCAGGGGATCTCCGGTGCCCAGGCTCTCCAGGTAGAGATCCAGCTGGTTGAGGCCGCCGTGGAGGGTGCTCTGGGAGGCGGGGAAATGCATGACGGAAGCCATCTCCGTCTCTGTGTTGTTCGCGGCGCCGGCCCAGGTCATGGCCAGGGCGGTGGTGATAGACCAGGGGGAGTAGATGATGTTGCCGTCGTCGAGTCCCGCCAGCTCCCCGTAGCAGTCGAAATGGAACTGGTTGATGCCGGCGATGATGTCTTCATAGTCACCGGGATCCACCGCGGGGTCCTCATCACGCGCAAGATCCGACTTCAACTCGGTGTAGTTGGTGTTGTTGGTGTTGTTCACGTTGTTTGCATTGTTTGTATTATTGACGTTGTTGGCGTTGTTCGCTTTGTCATCGCCCACATCACACCCCAGAAGGGAGAAGAGGGCCAGGATCAGGATGATGGAAAAAGTGGATTTCATGACAGACTCCTTTTTGCCGGGTTGGCACAGCGTTGTATTTTTTTCCTATACCCTGTTTTTCATTCAAAG
>JAHJLU010000650.1 GCA_018821745.1 Myxococcota bacterium
ACTTACAGCTTGCTCCCCCCCTGTTACCGACTGGGGCGGATGAACGTTAATGCTAATCTTATCAACTTGTTAGGGAAGAAAGGGTGAGTATTTGAAAAAAATGGAGAATGCACTACATTTATCTGGGAGCGAAAAAAGTGAGGACTCTTTGAAATCGTATCAACTCCAACTGCCCATTGAAAATCCAGCGCACCGGCCCCGTGGATTGTCCCGAAAACGAAAATCCCCACCGGCCCGTATGGCAGTTTTTCAGGAAGTAATAATCAAGCAGGAGCCTGTCTCCCAAATCAGTCTCCCTTTCTCCACGGATTTCTCCGCCGAAGATACGGAACTGCTCCAACGCCGTATTCAGGCACACATGCGCGGAAAACTGGACCTCACCGTCACTGACAACCGGGCCTCCATTATTTCTGTGAAGCGAATTGGCGGGGTTCACCGGGTCCGTCTTCACCACATGTTCATGTCCGCCGATGGCCGTGTACTCAAAGCCCTCGGGCGCTACATCGAACGGGCAGACTCCAAATCCTCCGCCATTTTGGAAAACTTCATCGAGAACAACGCAGGGATGATCAGAGAGCTCCCGGTGCGCAACAAAAAAGAGCGCATCTATCAGAAGGGGACCTGTCATGATCTGCAGGAAATTTATGATTTTCTGAACAAGCGGTATTTCGGCGACCAGATCCAGTCCAAAATCACCTGGGGCAAACCACTCACCAGCCCCCCGAAACACCACCGCAGCGTAAAAATGGGGACCTATTCCATTGAAGAGCGCATGATCCGCATTCACAAAGCCCTGGACCGAGACTTCGTGCCACGGTTTTTCCTGGAATCAATTATATATCACGAGATGCTCCATCAGCAAGTGGGAGTCGACGTGGTAAACGGGAGAAACCGTTACCATACCGAAGACTTCCATGAGCTTGAGAGGCGATTTGATCACCACTCCCTGGCCAAAAGGTGGGAGCGGGAAAATATTACTAGACTCCTCTACTTCTAACGACTACATTCTTCATACACAGAAAGGGTAATCGGCTTCTCAGGCGTCTTGCGCCCTTTCGGGAGATCGTCATGGAACACAGACTTGTGGAGCCACTCATAGAATCAGGTGAGCAAAAGTACCTGGGCCGGCTTCGGACATATCGTTTTTTTCAGGAATATCTTGGGGAATGCTGTCCAGACCTCCCCATGAAACTGGTGCCGATTCCGCTCTATAATCTGCCCCCTTCCTTCGGATGGGATTTCGTCGAGAAGAACAAACTGGAGTGGGTCATTGACTCAACGGATGACGAAGGAATTGTCACCCAGTTCCTCCGAAGCCACCTCCCCGATGTTGTGAAGAAGGGTCTGGAGAGTTTTCTGCGCAGTCGAATCCCCGGGCCGCTGGTGCTCGAGGGGATCTTTGCTGGGGAAGACATGGGGTTTACGCCTCCCATCGGTCTGTTTAACAATGTGTACGTAATGGATGCGGATGCTTCCATCCGGGAGCGGGTCCACCGTCTGGAGCAGGCCATCAAGTCCATCTGGGCCAAGGTGTTTGTCTCACAGTCCAAAAAGTTCATGATGAACCTTGAGCTTCCCGTGGAAGACTGGATGCTCACCGTCGCCCTCAGTGTGCCCCAGGCGCCCCGCCGGGGAAGTTTCTATTATCCCGACATCACCTGCGCCGTCATGGGCGGGATGGGGATGCGCTCACGGGGATTCGTCGCGGGAGGATGGTGGGAACCTTCCCATCCCCATTTCCCGACACCCGTTCCCTTCACACCCGGTGATCCCGTGGGATACAGCACGGCCAACCTTCTGGCCCTGGAAGCCAAAGGCGGGATCGGAACCCTCACCCGTATCAGCAGCCATCTGGCCAAAACCCACGGGACCATGAACCTTCCCGTTATCCAGCCGGGTGAAAAGGTGGCCGATAAATCCTCACGGCATTCGGTCATGGAAGGAGAGGGGGCTCCCTTCTCCCAGTTGACTGCCCAGTTAATCGAGAATGTGAGCGCCATGCTGGGGGAACCCGTGACCCTCCATCTCAGTCTGCAGCCCAACAGTTACACCGGAGAATACGAAGTCTTCCTGAACTCGGTGCGCACGGTGATTCCCAAAAAGATCCCCATGATCATGCCCAAGCCCCTGAAGCATAATGTGGATTACATCTTCGATACCATCCCTGCCCGTGGTGACGGGAGCGGATTTGCCCGCTATATTATCGAGATAGACAAGGATCCCTCCGAGGAGACCATGGAGTCCATCCACCGGTACCTCAATATCCTGACCTGCGAGGGAGAGAGCGCCATTATCATCGCTCCTCAGTTCTGCAATACGGAAAAATTGACGGATCTCGGGTCCCACTACAGCGTCCTCGGGGTGTGCTCTCCCGAGTGCGTCGAGCGGCTCCCCCATCGACTGTTTCAGATCAATGTTCCCTTCACGCTGAAAAATATGGACTCCATGCTGATCATGCAGTCCATGAAGGGCACCCTCATCCGTGTGAGCGCCAAGCCCATCAAGATCGTCGTGGAGAAGGGTCTCGCCACGGCGTGGCTCTGATTTTCAACAAACGGTACAATCCGGGAGGCCACCCATGAAGTTCCTGTTCCCTCTTGTCCTCGTCCTCTTTTTCGCCCAAGGGTGTGATGACGACAGCGACTCCAATAATTCGAATAATGTGAATAACGCAAATAATGTCAATAATGTTAACAATGTTAATAATCTCAATAACACCGTGGGGTGCACCATTTTCCCCGGGGATAATCCATGGAATGAGGATATCTCCTCCCTGGGAGTCCACCCCAACTCAGATAATTACATCGCCTCCATAGGGCTCGACGGACACATGCACGCCGATTTCGGCACGACCTGGGAGGGAGTTCCCAATGGGATCCCCTTCGTTGTCGTCAACAGCACCACACCCCTGCGTGATGTAGCTTTCATGTATGACGACGAGTCCGATGCGGGGCCCTACCCCATCCCGGATGGTGCCCCCATTGAGGGTGGCCCCCAGGGCGACGGTGACCGTCACGTGCTCATGCTCGACAACGACGCCTGCATGCTCTATGAGCTCTATTATGCGTGGCCGCCCGGCGATGGAGAGAACCCCTCGGACGAGATCTGGTACGCGGGCTCCGGCGCAATCTTTGATCTCTCCACCAACACATTGCGACCCAACGGCTGGACCTCTGCCGATGCAGCCGGACTGCCCATCTTCCCGGGTCTGGTCCGCTACGAGGAGGTCGCCGCCGGTGCCATCCATCATGCGCTGCGGTTTACCGTGTCGAGCTCCCAGCGCGCCTATATGCATCCAGCCACACACTACGCCTCCTCCAACACCGATCCAGATCTCCCCCCCATGGGGCTGCGCCTCCGACTGAAGGCCGACTTTGACATCTCGGGTTTCTCCACCACGGTGCAGGTAATCCTCACGGCCCTCAAGACCTACGGGATGTTTGTGGCGGACAACGGCTCCAACTGGTATTTGAGCGGTTCTCCCAATGAAAACTGGGATGATGATGCCCTCCACGAGCTCCATAATGTTCCGGGCAGCGCCTTCGAGGTTGTTGATACAGGCGAAGAGCTCATCACCCAATAGCCACTGTGTCTTTACACTCAGGCCACCGGGTCCATTGAATCCGTCCCCTGTTACTTTTTGTAGCTTTCCACCATCTTGATAAATTTTTCCGGGTTCTTTTCAAACTGAGGTTTGCAGCCGGGGCAGCAAAAGGCGTAGTGCCGGCCTTTGTACACGGTGTAATGGGTGTTCGAGGCGACGGTGAAGTGATTTTTCATGACAGGGCACCACGCCTTGGTTCCAAGGGGGGGCTTTTTCGCAAATCCGTTCAGGGGAAGCACTGCTGGCGCCTCCATATGGGATACCTTCGGAGATTCCACGTTCGCAGATTTCTGATCCTCCGAGGATTTTTTTTGGCCGCAGGAGAGGGTAAAAATGGTGACCAGGGTGAGTGAAATGATAATGGACAAATTTTTCATGTGCGAGTTCCTTTCTTGTCTTCAGGTGAAGCATAAGACATGCCAGACTGCAGTTTATCGAAGAGGCTTCTCACTCTGGCCGGATGCATCGGTACGCTGATCCGTGGTGTTTTCCGCTGACTCGGGGTGATCTCTGTGGATCGGGTGTTTTTAGGGGTCTGCCCGGCCGTTGAGAGGGAACTGTTTCACACTATTGTGAAGTTGAAGAATAGTGTGAAGCAGGCGGTCTCATGGGTGTCCATATCTCCTTGTATTACAGTGAATTCTTAAGGCATGGGTTTTGCGAAAGAGGTGGGAGTGGAGTATCGCATGACCACTCACTACTTTCTTCTCACGACAGTTTTTCTTCTCCTGGTTTCCTGCGGCAGGAGAGAATTGTCCCGGTCCGCATCGAGTACGTTGCCGGCTTTTGAGCCCTATGCGGGGGTGCCTAAGGTTGATGCCCGGAAACTTTCGCCCAACAGCTCTCTGGGGCAACTTATGGCGTTTGCCGTACAGCGCAGCCCACTTCTCAAGACCCAATACTATCTGTATCTCGCCGCACGAAGCCGTATCGCGGCGGTGGGTCAGTTGCCCAACCCAGAGATTGCCTATTCCTGGTATGCCCGCTCGGTTGAGACCCGTGACGGACCGCAGCGGCACCGAATTTCCATCACCCAGAAAATACCCTGGCCCTCCAAACTTGGAATTCAAAAGGATGTGGCTCGCCGCAGCATGGAGCTGGCGGGGACACGTTTTGAAACGCTGCAGAGCTTTCTCCTGTATGATCTGAAAAAGTCCTGGTTCAACCTGTGGCGGATTGGGGCACAAAAGAAGGTCCTGGAGGAACTCAAAAAGACCCTCGTAGTCATGGAGGGGATCGCGAACGCCCGGTACAAGGCACAGAGAGGTTCCATGGCGGGGATATTGAAACTCCGCCTCTCCCGGGAGATCCTCTCCACGAAGATCTCACGCCTTGAGAGTGAAGGGACGGTGGAGCGTGCGAGGCTCAATAATATCCTCGGTGTCAGCGGGCTCCACTTCGTGTTTCCCCGTGCACTTCCTGTCTATGGAGCCTTCGAGGAGAAGCAGTTGAGAGCCCGTATGCTCCGCCATAACCCTCTCCTCGAGGAGCAAGAGAGGAGGCTCGTGGTTCAGCGCGCGGCGCTGGAACGGGCAAGGCTCTCCGGGTATCCTGATTTCATGTTCAATATCGGATATATAGAGACTGGGAGCACGGACCTGCCCGGGGCGGTGCATTCAGGACAGGATCCGGTCATCTTTACCGTGGGGATTGCAATACCCCTGTGGCGTTCCGCCGAGAGGGCAAAAAGGGAGGAGCAGCGGGCCATGATGGAGTCGGCGTCTGCACGAAAAGAGACCATAAAATTGCGGCTCCTGTCGCGCCTCGCGTCCGTTTTGGCAGTCCTGCAAAACAGCCGCAGGGAGGTGGCCGATTACAATACACGCCTCATCCCCATGGCCAGGGCCGCCCTGTCGCTCTCGCTGTCGGGTTTTATCGCGGGGAAAGGGAATCTCCTCACGACCTTTGAAGTGGTTCGTTCCGTGGAAGACCTGAGAATGGGGAGAATTCAGGCCCTCTATCGGGAGGCGGTCTCCGTCGCATCCCTTGAGCAGCTCTGTGGGGCGACCCTTATCAGGGCGACCCTCATCAGGACTCGGGACAAGAAAGTGACGGTGAGCCAATGAAAAAGGAACGGCAGACCTGGAAGATTCGACTGGCCCGTGGCTATCACCTTTTTCTGAGCGTGACACCTTCTCTTGTGGCCATCATCTTTTTATATGCTGCAGTAATGAGTCTTCCTGGCTCAAAAGAAGGCAAACACAGGGGGCACACCCACCTTGAGTCGGAAAAAACGGCGAAAGAGAAAAAATCAGAATCCACCGCCGAGATCTACACCTGCTCAATGCACCCCTCGGTGCGGTCTTTCACCCCGGGGAAATGCCCCATCTGCGGAATGGATCTCATCCTGGTGGCGGGGGACAGCTCCACGGGATCCTGGGAGATCTCTCTGACACCCCGGGCGCTGGCGCTGGCTGCGGTGGAGACTTCACGCGTGGTTTTAAGGAAGCCGACCAATGAGGTGAGGCTTATTGGTCATGTAGCCTACGATGAGGGGCGGGAGGTCAAGGTGGCGTCATGGGTCAGTGGTCGAATTGAACACCTCTATGTGAATATCACTGGCCAGAAAATTCGGGCGTATCAGCCCCTGATGTCAATTTACAGTCCTGAGCTTTACACGGCCCAGCTCGAGCTGGTGCGGCTCTTGAAAAGTACCGGCACCAACGAAAATCAGTATCTCCAGGGGGTAATCACTTCAGGTGTGGAGTCTGTGAAGACAAAGCTGCGGCTGCTGGGGATGTCCGGAGGGCAGATCCGTCAGGTGATCAGGACGAGGAAGGCCATGGAGAGGGTTGTTATCTATGCTCCCCAGGGCGGTACAGTCACCAGACGTCACGTCAGCCTCGGCAGTTATGTTGCCACGGGCTCTCCCCTCATCTCGCTCAGCACCGAGCACAAGCTCTGGGTGTTCTTCGATGTCCAGGAGAAAGATCTGCACTTGATACGGTTGGGGCAGGGCCTCACATACAGCGTTGATGCTCTCAAGGGGCTCGCCTTTGTGGGGCGGGTCCAATTTATTGATCCCCTGGTTGACAAGGCCACGGGGACAATCAGGGTGCGGGCCAGCGTTGATAACCCGGAGGCGCTGCTCAAGGAGGGTATGTACATCAGGGGTGTCGCCCACACGGCGGAACTCAAGGCGCTCCCCTCTGTCCCGATTCAGGCGGTGCTCTATACGGGCAGACGGTCGGTTGTGTATGTGAAGGTCCCTGGCAAAGAGGCTGCTTTTGAGGGTCGCCAGATTACCATCGGCGCCAGAACAGGATCGTACCAGTTGGTCCTCGAGGGCCTGCGGGAAGGTGAAGAGGTGGTGACACGGGGCAACTTCATGATCGACAGCGCCCTCCAGATCAGCGCCCGCTCCTCCATGATGAGCCACGAGGGAGAGCAAGTCAGGGAAAAAGATCAGGGACACGGACA
>JAHJLU010000651.1 GCA_018821745.1 Myxococcota bacterium
GATCTAAATATGACAATCTGTCTACCTTATTGTATACAGTGAGGTGGGAAATGCCGTTCAGGCCCATCTCTGTCATGATGTTTTCCACTGCTTTTTGCTTGTGATCATGGTCGTCATCAGAAATATCAACCAGATGCACAATGAGATCGGATTCGGCCAGCTCCTCGAGGGTTGCCCTGAATGCCTTCTGCAGATCTTGAGGGAGATCTTCAATAAATCCAACAGTGTCAGTGAAGATAATGTCCATGTTTCTGGGAAACCGGACCCTCCTGGTGCGGGGGTCGAGGGTGGCAAAGAGCTTGTCTTCAATCAGGACGTCGGCCCCTGTTATGGTGCGCAGAAGAGTCGATTTTCCTGCGTTTGTGTAGCCCAGAATGGAAATAACCGGGATTCTGCGGTCTTTGCGCCGTTGCCGCCTCAGGCTCCTCTGGCTGGAGAGCTGGGTGATCTGTTTTTCCAGGTGCTCAATGCGCGACTGGGCGCGGCGTCGGTCGATTTCCAGCTTGGTCTCCCCCGGTCCCCGTCCTCCGATGCCACCCATCAGGCGGCTCATCATGGCATTCTTTCCCACCAGTCTTGGGAGGGAGTACTTGAGTTGAGCAAGTTCGACCTGTAACTTCCCCTCGCTGGTGCTGGCCCTTTGCGCAAAAATATCAAGGATGAGCATGGTCCGATCCAGTACCTTCAGTTCTGTCAGTTGGGTTATGCTCTTTGCCTGGGTGGGAGAGAGTTCAGGGTCGAAAATGATCATGTCAGAGTCGAACTTTTTTGCCGCCAAGATGATTTCATCCAGTTTGCCCTTCCCCACGAGAGTTCTGGGGTCCGGTTGTTTCCGGATCTGGAATTGCACTGCATCTACATGCACCATTGCGGTTCGGGCGAGCTCCTGCAGTTCGGTCAGCCTTCGATCAACCTTCTTCCGCGATTCACCGACGATGCAAAGGATGGCCTGGTTCTTTCCATAAACACGTCGGACCTTTTCTTCAGCAGTAAATTGTAATTCAAGTTCACGGATTGTTGACAGAAAATCGAGATTAAACGTGTGCAGTGGCACGCTCTCTACACGCTGGGGTTCCCACGCCGGCGTAGTAGTGGCATATTCAATAAATACAGACGCGCTGTTCTCCGCCCTGAAGAGAACCACCACCATATCAAGCCGGTTGATGACAAGGTTGGTCAGGTCATCTTCCCTGAGCCCCATGTCGTCGGGGTGAGCATGAACCAGTCTTAGTCCCGCGAGTCTCCCGCGCTCACTCCAGTCCATTTCGGGGAAACTGAGGTACTGGGCGGAGCCGACAAAGACTTCAAAAATTTGGCCTTTTCGATCAATAAAGAGGGCAACCTCTCTCCCTATCTCCCGGGAAAGAGAGACCAGAGTCGTTCCCAGGGAGGGGCTTATGACGTCCCGTGGGACTACTCTCCTCCGGTAGAGATTTTCCAGGGATTTGAGTTGGCTGGGTTTAAGTCCGTCGAGATTTCCTTTTACTTCCATGAATGCCTTTCGGTGAAGGGAAAAACAACCTGGGGAACATATAGGAGTGAACCCGGATGATGTAAATAGGACAATGTAACTTTTTCTGCACCGCCCGGGCAATTAATCCGTGTGAACCCTGGGCCGGCACCCTCTGTGGGCCTGGTGTCGGTTCACGGGCTGTGTGAATTTCCCCGAGGCCGACTGTCAGCGGTGAATGGTGGCGAACATGTGTTCCAGTCGATCCGAGAGGAGACCCACGAGGTTGAAAGTAAAACGTGACGCGATCCGTGGATTCTTTTTTGCCATGAGCAGCGTAGCGTCGCGGTCTAAAATCAGGAGCTCGGAATCTTCCACTGCCGTTACAGTGGCGGAGTGGACCCCCTCGGTTCTCAGCAGCGAGGCTTCCCCGACAAGCTCACCGGCGTGAACAGTGGCGACAACCGTTTTCCGTGTCTCCTTGTCCAGGGTTACTATAAAGGTCCCGGCGAGAACGACCCCGTACCAGTGTCCCAGCTCGCCTGCCTCGATTATCACTTCACCCCGCGGGACGAAGCGGCGTGTAAAGTGCTTGAGCATCCATGCCTTCTGCCTTTGCGTGAAATTATTGAAGGCCAGATTGTGTATGCGCTTCTCGATCTGAATCTCTCCCTGGGATGTCATGGCGAGCAGTTGGGAAATTTCTGCCCGTTTGTTGTCAACCCGCTTGAGGACTTCCTCCAGGTTCGCTTTTCCGGTGTATGAAATGCGCCCCTCTGTGCGCACCTTGTCCATTACTCTGTCAAGCCGGATCTCCTGCGTCTGTGTTGAATCGCCCATGCCATCGATGATGTCCACGATAATGGGGTTGGTGGATGTGATGGATTGCCATAGATTGGAGGCCAGATTTAAGAATATTTTAGCGGCGATAATGGGATAGCGCCTCTTGAGTCTCAGAAGCACTTCCTCTGTAATGACCAGCACTCTTGTGTCAGCGGTGGCGATAGCGCTGGCGGTGCGGTGGGTCTTTCGAAAGAGGGCCATCTCACCGAAACTCTGCCCGCGCCGAAGGGTCGTGATGGTGCCGGTGATGTTTTCGTTGCCACTTTCCATGAAGATTTTCACGGTCCCGTGAAGAACCACGTAGAGCTCCTTCCCCTCGTCATGGTGACGAAAGAGGGTGTCTCCTTCGCCCAGATCCAGCGTATAGGCCAGGAGCGTAGCGATTTTTGTCTCTCGAAGGGACATGTTTCGGAAAATGTCGATGGAACGAATAAAATCCTTGTCATAATCAAGGGCGAGGTAGTCCCAGACGGTAATAATCCTGGTTTCTATCATGATGGCTGGCAGGAAATTCAGCGCTGTTATGAGACAGACAACCAGCGTGAATGCGGTGAGCGCACCAAAAAGAAATTGGGAGTCCATCTCGGAGATGGTGAACATCCCAAAACCGATGGCCAGGGTGAGCGTTGTGTAGATCATGGGTTTCCCCACGTGCTTCAGCGATGCAGTGGAGGCTCCCTTTTCACTCCGTTTGACCTTCACGCTCTCATTGAAGTGGTTGAGAAAGTGGATGGTGGAGTCAACGCCTATCCCCAGTGCGATGGACGCGATGACCGAGACCGTAACACCCAGGGGAATGGAGGCCCACCCAAGGAGGCCAAAAAACACGGCGATTGATACAACATTCGGATAGAGTGCGATGAGCCCCATTTTGGGTGAGAAGAAGAGGAGGGACAATATGATAAAAATGGCCACAAGGGCCAGAATAAGGCTCTTTATCTGGCCCTTGGCGATGAAATCCGCTGACTCACTGGTGAGGACGCTCACCCCGGTAAAGTTGATAGAGAGGTGGGGGAGGAATGAGGGGCTTTTCTCTCGAATCAACTTCTTCAGTTGCAAGAAAGCGCTGGAGCTGTCCACCTTCATTCGGACCAGAACCTGAAGGTATTTGCCGTTGTCGCTGACGTATTTCGGGCCCTGAAGCGCCCCCAGCTTTTCCGTGAGGAAGGCAATCTCCGACTCCTTCACCTTCTCAAAGGGGAGTCCCCGAAATTGCAGATAGACATCAATGAGATCCATGGGTGAATAGACCTTGTCAATGCGGATCCCCTTGATCTCGGAAATTTCGTCTTTTGACTCGATGAGCCATTTTCGCATCTTCTGGAGCCCCTTGAGGGTTCGCATGTCAAGGATGTTTCCCGGCGACAGGGCAGTAAAAACAACCGTCAGCATGGTGGTGCCCGCCAGGCTCTCCTGGATCATCTGCATGTCGGAGCCAATGGGTGATTCCTTATCGAAGTTTTTCGGATTGGAGTCGACGGTCAGTTGCGTGACTCCGGCAAAGGCGACCAGCCCGAGGACCAGCCAGAAGACGATAAATCGCTTGGAGTATTTTTCTGTCCAGATCGCCAGCTTATCGAGGAAACGGTCCAGGAGAGAGAGCTTGATTTTCTCCGGTGGCCTCTGTTTGGGGAGCGGCAAAAAGGAGAGAAGAGCGGGAGCCAGAGTGAGCGAGAGGAAGATGATAATCCCGATCCCGATGCAGGCAAAGAGGCCCATCTCCTGTATGGCGGGGATGGGGGAGATGGTGATGGCCGCGAAGCCTGCGATGGTGGTCAGCGCCGTAACGAGGAGGGGCGTTGTGAGAGACCGGATCGTGCGGTCTATCACTTCCGTGCGTTGCCCCTTGGCCTCGAAGTAGTACTGGTGAATCAAATGAATGACGTAGGCGCTGCCGACACTTACCAGCAGCGGGGGCAGAACGATGGTCATGAGATTCAGTTCATACCCCATAATGGCAAAGATGCCTGCGGTCCAGATGATCCCCGTGAGGATAACCGCAAAGGGGATAACCACACCTCTGATGGAGGAGAAAGAGATTGCCAGAACGATCACCATGAGGAACAGAGAGAGGGGCAGGATATATGCCAGATCCTTTTTGATGGTCCTTGAAGCTTCATATTGAAC
>JAHJLU010000652.1 GCA_018821745.1 Myxococcota bacterium
ACCAGCGCGTTTCGTGAATCAATGGTGGCGACCTCAATGACCACACTGTCACCCTCGGAGCATGACTGGAGCGCATTGATCACCAGATTAATGCACAGTTCCTTTATCTGGGCAGGATCCACACGGGCCATGGCCGGAGTCTCACACCCCTCGCAGGTCAACTCGATGTTCCGGGAGGCGAAATCTGTGGCAAAGAGGTCAACCACCTCCTTTACGAGAGATGCGAGCACCACATCCTCCAGCCGGGGCTCTTTTTTCCCCGCAAACCGCATGAACTCATTGACCTTGGAGACCACACGGTCAAGCTCTCTGAGCATAATGGCGGTCTCTTCCCGGGTGCGCTCATCCGTGGAGCGCTCGTGGATCATCTGGGCGTAGCCCCGGATGGATCCCAGTGGATTCTTCGTCTCGTGGGCCAGACCGCTCGATATGAACTGCAGGTTCTCAAGGGTCTCGTTACGCTGGTGCTCCAATGCATACTGCCGCTCAATACGCTCTTTCTTTTCCATCAGGCGGACCAGCACAACGCCAAGAGCGCCGGCGCCAAACATGAGAGTGAGCAGAAAGATGGTCTCCCAGATAACATGGCTCCTCACCCGGCGCAGGTTCTCACTGGTGAGGGTGAGGCCCAGGATGTACTTCCCGGGCACCACGGCACCCCACCCGGAACAGTCAACTTTCTGACCACTGTGCCCATGACCGCATCCCCTCCCCATAAACCGCCCAGACAGGTTGAAGGGCAGGTGGATGGTGATGATCCCCCCGCTGGAGGAGTAGCGCCTCGCCCCGAACATGGCGGATGGCTGGGGAGGAGTAGACAGTGTGGACACCACAAAGTTCCCCTCGGCGGGATGGAGTGCAACGGTCACACCGACAAACCCCTTCCCCGAGGCCACCTCGTTGAGCAGATTCTGCAGGCGCTGTTTTTTATCCCGCCCGTACCGGACCAGGGCGCTGACAGAACCGACCAGCGTCTCGGCCACACTCTGTGCCTTGCGCTCCTGTGCGTGTTCCAGATCGTGGAGGGTCGATGCCGCCCGGTAGAGGGTGGTACCCACCAGGAGGGGGATGACGAGCGCGGCGAGGATTATGAATCGTTTTCTGTTTCCCATGGGGACCTTCCCTGCCGACTATAGCAAAATGGTGGAAAAGAACTACGGCATGGATCGGGAGCGGGGTGTTTATTTGGCAGCGGGGATCTTCTTTTTGGCCGGGCTCAACTTCGCGGCACCAGGCTTGCTTGCCACTGCAGAGGGGACTGATTTGGGGGCACTGTAGTGATCACAGACGCCGTCCTTGTTTTTATCCGTGAAGAAGCGGCCCTTGCCCCTGCCATCGGCTTTTGGGTCGCCCTGGCAACCTTTGCCCTTCTCAAAATGGTCACACACTCCGTTTTTATTGGCATCCACATAGGAGGCTCCCTTTCCCTTGCCGTCACAGGCACGGTGGTTGCCCTTTCCAAAGCGCCCGGGTCCGTTGTGATGATACCCATAGCCCCGTCCCATGCCATGGCCGCCTCCACGTCCATAGCCACGGCCGTTGCCTCTACCGTAACCCATGCCCCGGCCCTGTCCCATGCCATGGCCGCCTCCACGTCCATAGCCACGGCCGTTGCCTCTACCGTAACCCATGCCCCGACCATAGCCCCTGCCACGATTTAAATGCTGCCGTCCATAGCCACGACCGCGACCATGGCCTGCCCAGTCTCTTGCTACCTGAACATCCGTGTTCTCACGGCTCCCCACACCGGTTCCCCTGGCGGACTCCCGGGCGGCTGTTCCATCGGTGCCGCATCCCCAGAGACCAAAAACCATTACTGTTGCTGCTGTCATGAGTACTTTTACTGTTTTCATTATCGTATCTCCTTGAAGTGTCCCGCCCAATGCGGGGTACACCCTCTTACAAAGCAAGCGCAGTGCCAACATCCATGATTCTTATAATTACAAATAGTTAGCCTGATCCTGGCGGAAGAATCCGCCCCTTGTGCACACCCGCCCCTGTGCAACTGCTGCGCGGTGCGCAAATTCTGCACGGCGGTTCCCTCAGCAGCCGGTGAACAACGCCCCGTCCGATTTTCATAGCAAACAGAGAGATTTCAGGTCACAGAGCGGCGTTCTGTTCTTTTTCATAGAAACATTGCGCAATACTCTTGACAGGGGAGAAATTTTCTGTCACCACCTGTTTCTATTCATAGAAACGCGACATGCGCAGTCGCCACTGCTGTCCGGACTGATTTTAATTGAAAGGATTGTTGAAATGGAAACCAAAATTATTCTGAGCGAACAGGATATGCCCACACAATGGTACAACATCGCCGCGGACATGCCCGGCGAGCTTTTCCCCCCCCTGGGGCCCGCTGGCTCCCCCCTGGAGCCAGCACAACTCGAGAGCGTGTTTCCCCACGGGATCATCGAGCAGGAGGTGAGCCGTGAGCGGTGGATCCCCATCCCCGAGGAGGTTCGTTCGGTGCTGTTCCGCTGGAGGCCCACCCCCCTGCGCCGCGCTCACGCCCTGGAGCGGCACCTGGGATACGGGGGCATGATTTTTTACAAGGACGAGAGCGTGAGCCCCGCCGGGAGCCACAAACCAAACTCTGCGGTTCCCCAGGCCTACTACAACATGCTGGAGGGGGTTAAACGACTCACCACGGAGACAGGCGCCGGCCAGTGGGGCTCGGCCCTTTCCTTTGCCTGTGCGCAATTCGGCCTCGGGTGCCGGGTCTTCATGGTAGGCGTCAGTTACGACCAGAAGCCTGCCCGCAAGACCATGATGGAGCTGTGGGGAGGCACCTGCGTCAGGAGTCCCTCCCAGGAGACAGCGGCGGGCAGAAGAGCTATCCGCGACTTCCCGGGCACACCGGGCAGCCTTGGCATTGCCATCTCAGAAGCCGTAGAGGCGGCGGTGACCAGTCGTGACGTAAAGACCCGCTATGCCCTGGGGAGTGTCCTCAATCATGTGCTGCTTCACCAGACCATCATCGGGCTGGAGGCGAAGAAGCAGTGTGACCTTGCGGGGGTTACCCCAGATGTGGTTATCGGCTGCGTGGGTGGCGGGTCCAACTTTGCCGGGCTCGCCTTCCCCTTCGCCGCGGATAAAATAGCGGGGGTCCCCATGGAGATCATCCCCGTGGAGCCCAAGGCTTGCCCCACCATGACCCGGGGAACCTACACCTATGACTATGGAGACACGGCAGGCCTCACCCCGCTCCTTGCCATGCACACTCTGGGTCACCGATTTATCCCGCCACCCATCCATGCCGGAGGGTTGCGGTACCACGGGGTCTCCCCGCTCATCAGTCACGGGATTGACACGGGCCTCTTCACTCCCCGCGCCCATGATCAGGTGTCAGCCTACGAGGCCGCAATGCTCTGGGCCCGCAGCGAGGGGACTCTCCCCGCACCGGAGACGAGTCACGCCATCGCCGCGGTGGTTGACCGGGTGCGACAGGCCCAAAAAGAGGGGAAGTGTCCAACCATCCTCTTCAATTACAGCGGCCATGGGCTCATGGATCTTGCGGGATACGAGAAGTACCTCCGGGGAGACCTCACCCCCTACGCCCCCTCGGACCATGACCTCTCACGGTACATGGCGGGCATGGAGAACCTCCCTCCCCTCGCCCGAAATCTCCCGTGAACCTCCTGCCCTGGCCCCATCTGACGGGAAAACCACCGCCGGCGTATGGATTTTTCGTTTTCCAACAGCCCTATTCTCTTGACATTTATAATAAATTGTGTAATGCATCACCATGTGAATATAGCGTGGACGATACTCTGGAGAGACCACTTGCGCCATCCTCAAACGCCATCACAATCCTCACTTTTTACCCGGATCCCGGTCATGGGGAATGGTCTGGCTGCGCTGCTCGCCCTTTTTCTTTGTCATCTGGCAGTACCCTCCCCTGCCCGGGCACAGGTCCCTGCAAAACCAACCACAAAACCGCTCATCGCCGCCTCGGAGCGTGCCTATCCTCCCTTCTGTATTGTTGAGAAAAACGGTGAAGTCACGGGGTTTGCCAACGAGCTCCTCAGGGCCGCCCTGAAGGCCATGGGCAGAAGCGTCACCTTCCGCACGGGGACCTGGACCCAGGTCAAGGGCCAGCTGGAAAGCGGTGAGATCCAGGCGCTTCCCCTGGTAGGACGTACCCCGGAGCGGGAGGCGCACCTCGACTTCACCTTCCCCTACATGTCCACTCACGGCGCCATTGTGATCAGAAAAAACCAGAAGGGCATTCATTTCTTTGAAGATCTTCGGGGGCGCAGCGTGGTTGTCATGGAGAATGACAGCGCCCATGAATTTCTCCGGCGCTCGGGGCAGCCCATGACGATTCACACCACCCCCACGTTCCGGGAGGCCTTCAGGCAACTCTCGGGGGGCAGGCACGACGCGGTAATCGTTCAGCGGCTCGTGGCGCTTCGGCTCATCAAGAGCATGGGGATCTCCAACCTGCGAGTCGTCAGCGCTCCCATCAAGGGGTTTCGGCAGGAGTTCTGCTTTGCGGTCAAGGAAGGCGACAAAGAGACCCTCTCCCTCCTCAACGAGGGGCTGGCGCTGGTCATCGCCGACGGCACCTTCCGCCGCCTCCACGCCAAGTGGTTCGCCGCCCTGGAGCTGCCCACGGCGCGCACCATCGTCGTGGGCGGCGATCACAATTATCCACCCTTCGAATACCTCGATGAGGATGGCCGCCCCACGGGCTACAACGTGGAGCTCACCAGAGCCATCGCCCGGGAATTGAATCTGGCCATCAGGATCCGTCTGGGACCCTGGCAACAAATCAAAGCCCGGCTTCTGCGCGGCGAAATTGACATCATTCAGGGGATGCTCTACTCGCCCGCCCGCGATATCACCTTTGATTTCAGCCAGGCACACATGGTGAACCACTACGTTGGTGTCGTGGTAAAAGGGAAAAAGCCGCCGGTCACCGTACAGGATCTCAAGGGCCTCAGGCTCGTGGTACTCAGGGGTGACATCATGCATGAGTTTGTCCTGGAGCACAGGCTCTCCGGAGGGAAACTCACGGTGGTGGATTCGCCGGCAGAAGCCATGAGAGCGGTCGCGTCGGGCCAGCAGGACTGCGCCCTGATCCCCCGCCTGACCGCACTCTTCCTCATGAATAAAAAGAAGTGGACCAACCTCTCGGTCGGGAAAAACTCCCTGCTGGCTCCCGAGTACGGGTACGCCGCCATGCCCGGGAAACATGCCCTGCTGGCCACCTTCTCAGAGGGGCTGAAGATTCTCGAAAAAACCGGTGAATACCGGCGGATCCAAAAGAAATGGATGGGCGTCTACCAGGAGGAAAAACGTGGAAAGTGGAGCATCCTGCGGCCTCTTGCCATGGTCCTCATCCCCCTGCTCCTGGTCCTGTTGCTCTTTTTCCTGTGGACCTGGTCATTGCGCCATCAGGTGGCCAAACAGACCCGCATCCTCACGGCGCAGGATCAGACCATCTCGGAGACCACCCTCACCCTCTCACAGCAGGCCCAGTTCCAGAGAGCCATGATCACCTGTTCTCCCCTGGCACTCTACAGTATCGACCTCGAGGGGCGGGTGAAGACCTGGAACAGCACCGCGGAAAAAATCTTCGGCTGGACAGAAAGCGAGGTGGTGGGAGAACCCCTCCCCTTCATCCCCGGGGATCAAGTCGCTGAGGCTGAAGAAATACGCGCCAGGGCCGAGGCGGGGACAAACGTGGTAGCCATTGAAGTGACGCGCCTCCATAAAGACGGACACGAGATTCCCATCAGCCTCTCCGTGGCCCCCATCCTCAACGATTTCGGCCGCACCGTGGGGATCATGAGTTCTGCCGAGGATATCACCGAGAAGAAAGCCGCCCGGGAGCAGCGGGAGCGTCTCGAGGATCAACTGCTGGTGTCGCGCAAAATGGAGTCCATCGGCCGACTGGCGGGGGGCGTGGCCCACGATTTCAATAACCTCCTCACGGTCATTCAGGGGTTCGCCGATATGGTCCACGAATCTCTTGATCCCGCCGACATGCTCCGTGAAGATGTTGAGGAGATCCAGAAGGCAGCCACTTCTGCCGCGACGCTTACGGGACAGCTCCTTGCCTTCTCACGGCGACAGGTCATCTCCCCTGCGATCCTGAGCATCAACGAGACCCTGGAACACTCGAGCAAGATGATCGACCGCATCATCGGCGAGGACGTCCACCTGAAAATTCAACTGGATCCCCAGGCGGGGCAGGTCTTGGCTGACCCGGGCCAGATCGATCAGATCCTTATTAACCTGGCGGTGAACGCCCGGGACGCCATGGAGTCCGGCGGCACCCTCACCTTCAGCACCAGACGCATTCAGCACCTGCAAACACAGTGCGATTCCTGCGGAGGATCCGTCCTGGGAGATTTTGTGGAGCTCACCGTGCGAGACAGCGGGACGGGCATCGCCCCCGATACCTTGATCAACATTTTCGAACCCTTCTTCACCACCAAGGAGAAGGGGCGTGGAACAGGGCTCGGGCTCGCCACGGTCCACGGCATCGTACACCAGAGCAACGGGCACATCACGGTTCACTCCGAGCCACCCAATGGCACCGCCTTTTGCATTCTACTCCCCTTCGCCAACAAGGCACGCCCCCTGTCCAACCCCGGAGATGCCCCCAAATACCTGCGGGGCACCGAGACCATCCTCGTGGCCGAGGATCAGGACGAGGTCCGCAAACTGGTGGTCCGCTCTCTGGAAAACCTTGGCTACACGGTCATACCCGCGTCAGACGGGGTCGACGCGCTGGAGCGGTGTGCCAGTTGCCCCGGGTCCATCGACCTTTTGCTCACCGATGTCATCATGCCCCGGATGGGGGGCAAGGAGCTCGCGGAGAAAATCACGGAACACTGCGGCTCCATTCCCACCATCTTCATGTCAGGATATACAGAGAACACCATGGCCCCCGAGGGGGTGCTCGAAGCCGGGATCCTTTTCCTCCCCAAACCCTTTGTCCCCCATGAGCTCGCGGAGAAAATCCGTACAGTCCTCGATTTCGTGCCCCCTGTTTCCGAAAATTAATTCACCTGCGGTGTCCATGGGGTATCGTCCCCTCCAAATATGAAGCAGGCGCAGACCACAGGCAGCGACACCCGTGACTATGGCGCAGATATGTTCGAGGCGGCGGCAACACCGGCGGCGTGGCCGGTGGAGAAGGCCGCCTGGAGATTGTACCCGCCCGTCTGGGCGTCCAGATCCAGAAGCTCCCCGGCAAAGTAGAGCCCCTTGACCGCAAGGGATTCCATGGTCCGTGGGTTCACCTCCTTCAGGGAGACACCCCCCGCCGTCACAATCGCCTCTTCAATGGGCCGGTACCCTTCTACAGCGAAGGTGCATTGCTTGAGCCACTGGCCCAGGGCTCTGCGTTCATGCCCCGTAATCTGATGGACCCGCTTGAGGGGATCCATGCCAAGATCCGAAATACAAAGGGGAATAAGCTTCATGGGGAGGAGCCCGTTCAGCAGCGCACGGAAGGTCTCACCGCGCAGTTTGTCCATGTCCCGGAGAATGCGCGCATCGAGTCTCTTGCTGTCCAGGGCCGGCTTCAGATCAATAACAACGGACACCGCGCTGCCCGCATCCAGGGCCACCGCAGCCCGGGCGCTCAGGGACAGGATAATGGGACCCGAGAGCCCCCAGGACGTGAACACCACCTCCCCGAACTGTTCCTGCACCTTCTTGTTATCCACATGGAGCGCGGCGCTGACATTTATCAGATTAAGATCCGTCAGATAGGCGTCCCCAGCCACCCGGCGACTCTCCAGAGGCACCAGCGCCGGTCTCACGGTCACCACCGAATGTCCCGCCTCCCTGGCCAGTTGGTACCCGTCACCCGTGGATCCACACAGGGGATAGGACATCCCTCCGGTGGCGAGAATTACGCCCCGCGCCGCCAGGACATCCTTTCCCTCTCTGGTGTGAGCCCCCACGACTCTCCCGTCGGAAATAATCAGGTGCTCCACCGTGCGGTTGGGAATAATCTCCACACCCCCATGCCTGGCCCATGTGACCAGGGCTCCCACCACATCCAGCGCTTTGCCGCTCTCGCTGAAAACGCGACCGCCCCGCTCAAAAACTACC
This sequence comes from Myxococcota bacterium, assembly GCA_018821745.1. Classification (GTDB taxonomy): domain Bacteria; phylum Myxococcota_A; class Polyangia; order HGW-17; family HGW-17; genus SZUA-580. The sequence continues at coordinate 8,077 of JAHJLU010000652.1, forward strand.
CCCACCCCCTCACCCTCAAGAATTTCTATGATTTCATGACTAAAAAAACGCGCAAAGGCCTGCCGCAGAAATCGCCCGTTGGTCCCGAACTGGGTGATGAATTGGGGAACCGGCGCGCTGTTGGTGATGTTGCATCGGCCCTTGCCGGTGATCCCAAGCTTGAGCCCGGGCTTTCGCATCTTTTCCAGAATCACGGTCCGGGCACCCAGCCGTGCCGCTGCCCCCGCGGCAAGGAGTCCCGCCGGACCCCCGCCTATAACTACCACATCATACATCAGTGGAACCTCCCGCTGAAGAATCGACCAACGGGTGCACTCCCCCGTTGAGCTGCCGCTCCTCCTCATGGGCCTGCATGATCCCCCTGCATCTCTCCCGTGTGGAGAGGAAGGCCCCGTATTCGCTCCCCTTCAGCTGGTCGATCTCTTCCACTATGACCATAAGGGGTGCGGTTCGGCCTGAAAGTATCGCCTCACAGGCTTCTGAATCGGCGGAACCGAAAAAGAGCCGAGCGACCTCCCCCGTGACAACCTCGTCATAGTCAGGCTCCATGCCTGCCTGAAGCATATATTCCATACAGGCGAAAAAGCGTCGCTTTGCCTCATGGGAGGCATAACTGCGACCGCAGCTCTCGCTCCACATGAGCGCCTCTTCGTGAAGGGAGAGGTGAAGCGCCAGATAGAGCTGCAGCTCCGCCACAAGCGGCGAACCGGCTGAAGGAATCCCTATGATCTCACCGAGGGACTGCTCGGCAGGATACCCCTCGTCGCAAAACTCTTCATAAAAGTCGCGACAGGCCTCTTCACTGGCGGTACCGACCCCAAGCAGGAAGTTTCGTGTCTTCACCACGCTGTTTTTATTATTGTCTATCAGGTCCCCAACGGGATAAATCTCGGACATTCCCGGAATGATGATTCGGCACACATCCACCCCCATCCATCCGTATTCTCCCACAAACATCTCGAACCCGCACCCCGCAACGATCCCCTCCAGGAAGGAGAGCTCCGCCTCCCGATCCCCGGAAAAAATCCACTGACTGTAGGGATAGTCGGGCTTGCTGAAAAAATATCGCCAGTGCAGCAGCCCCGAGGAATCGATGAAGTGCGTCTCCAGGTTTCCCCGATCCGCCACCAGCGCCTCATCGAAGACCGGCATGGAAAAATCTTTTAACTTTTCGAGACTTCTCCCCTGCAACAGCTCCGTCAGTGTCCGCTCCAGTGCCACAGAAAAGATCGGGTGGGCCCCGAATGCGGCGAACACGCCGGAGTCTTTATGATCGATGAGTGTGATATTCACAACGGGAAAAACCCCACCCAGGGAGGCATCCATTACCAGCACGGTAAATCCTTGTGATTCAAGTGTTCGGAGCCCTTCAACCACCTTTGGATACTTGGTGATCTCCTCCATGGGGATCGCGCTGAGGGTGAGCCGCTCTGCAATAATCCTATTTTTCACATACCGCTCCAGAATCTCCGAGAGCGCCTGGACTTTGGCCTCGTTCATGGAGTTCCCCGCTGCCATGCCGTTGCTCACGTAGAGGTTATCGAGGATATTGACGGGCATATAGACTGTCGAAAGGGTGACACTGGAGATGAAAGGGAGAGTACATATTCCCCTCCCACGGGGAGTACAGTTGCTGTCCACCAGGTCATCACCGGTGAGCTCACTGTGGGGATCATAAAAAGAGAGGAGCGCGCGGGAGCAAATGCCCTTGGGGATTTCCCCATTTTCCACCGCAAACCACTTCTCGAAGGGGAAAAATTCCCAGGCCTCCTGTGCGCCATCGGCCCCATGAAAATGGTACTCTGCAAAGAAATATCCCGTCGAGAGGCGCTCAAAAAACTCTCCATAGGCGCTGGCGAGGGCGCCCTCCCGGGGAGGTACCCTTTCCGTTGGTATAAAACAGCGGACAGTCGCGATCCCGGATATGGACAGACCACACCGCTTCAACGGGATTGAGCCAGGACACCACCTCAATTGTGAAGCCATGGCTGTGAAACAGACGTTCAAACTTATCTATGGTTTCTGCATATTCACGATCTTTTTCCGGTGGACAACAGTGGGGTGTCATAAAAAGCCTCTCGCCAGTGAAATCAGACCGTTTCATAAGTGAAAAAATTGTAATTTCACGGAATTTCCTCTCGGACGATAGTGGAAAAGAGCGCATATTAACAGCATAAAACCGAGGGGCATTCGTTTCGTGCAGTCTGGTGGCAGCTTTGGCCACGCAAACCATGGCGGCCTTCCCCGGCTATACCCCTTCAGAAATTTTTATGGAAAAAGGAGAGGACTGGGGATGGAGAGCATTAGCCCTTCTTGATAGAGTTGCAGGCCTTGATGACGTCGTCCATGCCCTTCTCAACTTCAATCCCGCCATAACACTTGTATACTTTTCCCTCTATCGTCCGTTTGATCTCAAAAGAGAAAATCACGGGGATCTTTTTGCTGGTCTTTTCATTGGGGTTTTTCATGTGATAAATGAATACCCAGCCATCTTTGGTCTTCTTGGCCTTGATCATTTTCTTGAAGAACATTGCTTTGATATCTTTTTTGGCTTTTTTGAAGGTCTCTTTTTGCGCCGCGCCCTTGATTTCCCGGAGGGTGAAGGAGAAGCTGTTGTCCTTGGAATGGAAGCCGGCTGCGCCGCCAATACCATTGGGAACGGCGACGGCAGGAACGTCCGCTACGAGACCATTGATGTTGGGGATTTTCTTGAACCCGGGGCCAGCCAATTCCACCTTTTTGGGGGCGACTTTAACAACCTTCTTCACATCCTTCTTGGGGAGTACTTTTTTCGCCGGCGCCATTACGGGAGCCTTGACAGGGTCCTTGGGGGCGGCTTCTTCTTTTTTCTTGTCTTTACAACCGGTTAAACCAACAGCGAGGATAATTGCGAAACAAAACAGATTTTTCATAGTGTCTCCTTGGAGCGCACGCTCGTGAGCGGGCACAGGTTTTAATCAACGGGCAACCGAGTCTCTTTTATACTATTTTCACCGGGTCGTCAATGGAGTCGAATGTCTGCCAATACCAGCTCTCATTCCCCTTCTACTGCGCGTAGGAACTGAGGAACCGGGCAATGGCCGTGGCCATTAACTTTGTCTTACCTACAAACTCTTTCCTGGAGTTCACCAGGTCTTTTCGCCTGAGTGCAGAATGTTCCGGTGATAAAAGAAGCGGGTGTATCACCTCAAAGGTGTAGTTCTTCACCACGCCGATGGGGGGCAGTTGCACACTGCAGTGGACTTTCATGGCGATGGGGATCGCCGGATATCCAATGAGTAAGTGTCCGGTACGTCTTCGGACTTCATCAAAATCACGGTAGCACACAACCACCACGTCATAGCCGCCCAGGCCGCCGCCCTCGTTCTCGATGCCTGGCCTCAGGGTGTGGCTCGCAGGCTTAACCCCATAGAAGACATCGCTTTTAATACTGATGCTCTTCATCCGCCCCAGATTTCTGCCCAGAACCTTCATGGCCTTTTTAACCGGCTGAAAGGAATTTTTTGCGAGCCCCTCGGCGATACGCAGATGGGATTTGGTAATCTTACCCTGTATCCCTCTGTCCACAAAAATGGTCCTGAAGGGCTGTTTTCCCTTCCACTTCATAAGAAACGCCGCCACCCGCGAAACAACAGCACTGCTGTGCTGTTTATAGCGTGGGAGCATGGCAACGACTGCTGTGTCTCCAGCATATACAAGACCCAGAAGACCACGGCTAACCTCATAGGGTTTGGATGACAGCAAACATCGCTCAAAACAAAACCGCGCCGTCTTCAGTTTTCCCGCCTTGAGAAAATACCGCCCCGCAGGCAGATATTTTTTCGCGTCCAGTAACAGCCCGGCCACGGAGGCGGCCGCATCTGTCTCACTCTTTTTGGCGCGACGCAGGGCCAAAAAAGCACGCTTTGCGTTCCCCCGCTGGACCCACTTCTGTGCGAGGAGCATTCCCCACAGCAGCGGCTGTGCATCACTTGCAGGATACAACTTCTCGGCCTCCTGGAGTCTTCCCCGCATAAAGGCGTGCCGCGCCAACAGACTGGTGATGCGCTTTGGTTTCCACTTTTCCCCTGAGAGCCACGCTATAACCCCTTTGCTTTGGCCCATATCCAGGGCTAAAAATGCCACTTGAATCAAGGCTCTCCGATTATTGACCCCCCACCCGACCAGAAACTGCCGGGCCCCGCTGAAGTCTCCCTTGTTGCATAACTCCTTGAGGGCCATGAACATCGCCCTGCGGGAGCGTTTGCTGTCTTTGGCCCTGCGAAAATGGTCCGCCGCCAAAACCCTCTTTCCCTCCTTGCGATATTTCTCTCCCAGCAGCCCATGGGTCTTCTCAATCTCTGTGGAATCTTCAGCCTTCTGAAAAAACACCAGCGCTCCCTGTAAATCGCCTTTGGACCGCAGGGATTTGGCCCATCGGTAGTAGGTTGTCTTCACCATCTCCTGGCGCCCGGCTTTTTGAAAGGCCACCACGGCTGGACTGTAACGGTGTGTATCCAAAAGATGTTCCCCAAGAGCGGTAAAACAGCGCCGCCCCTCGGCTCCCTTTTGGTTCTCGCAGTAGCGCTGCGCGCGGGGATAGTCCCCCTTTTTGATATATGTGTCGAGGTTCGCGCAGGAGAGGACCGTCAGCATAAGCGTCACAGGCAAAAATGCAGTGAAGCCATGCCGGGTGCACTGGAAACGGGTGTTCATCTTTACGGAGTAATTTTTCATTCCACGCTCCTTGGGGTTTTCCACAGTAACCCCCCATTGGGTAAAATGATAAAGAAAAAAATAACAAGAGGCCCTCTCCCCTGTCCCAAATTATGCGAATAAAAGAGGACCCGTTGTCAGGGCTGGTGGATTAGAGCTCGCAGATGCCCGTGCCGGTGTTGCAGGTGAGACCGCCACAGCCGTCATCGGAGGTACATGGCGCGAGACAGATACCCGCGGGAGTGTACCCGGGGTCAACGATTGCGCAGTGCATCCCGTAGGAGGCGCAGTCTGTGTCGGTGTCACAATCAACAACACACACGTTGTCCGAAGCACGCGTCGGGTCTGCGGTAAAACACAGCGCACTGATAAACGAGGAGCCCGTGCTGGCGGGATCACAGTCTTCATCATTGTCACAAAATTCTCCGGGACCCTGACTCGCGGCGCCGTCAAAGTCTTCGCAGAGACCCGCATTACACTCACCGTGTCCCAGGAGCGCGCTGCAGTCATCCCTGTCAACACAACCGGTCCCGGAGGTGATAACCACGGTGATGTCATAGGAGGTGGAGGCCGGGGTCAACGTATCGTTGTCATAATAGACAACAGCTACGTAGTAATCACCCGCAGGGAGCCCCGTGGCCGAGATGATCTCGGGGTTGTTGACTGTGGCGGCGACAGCCCAGGCCAGACCGCTGGCGTCGAAAACAACCACATCCATATCCCCGGCAGCCATACCCGAGGCCTGGTCCACGGTGAGATCAAATGCATCACCGGCGTTGAGCGTAAACATGAACCAATCCAGATCTGCGGGATTGGAGGGATTCCCGTCACAGGACCCCTCGGTCACGGTGACACCGGAGACAAGCACCTGGGCCAGACTGGGGCGATCATTGTCCCCTGCCACATCATCACCACAACCGGCGGTGCCTTGAACAGAGTTGGCACAGAGGGCCATACCATTGGCCGTCGCTGGGCAGATGCCCGTCCCGGGGCAGTCACTGTCGAGGAAGCACGCCTTGTCCTCCCTGAGCAGCAGCTCATACACCGCGTCGGTTCCGTATACGGGGCCCGAGTACAGGGAAACATACACACAATAAGTCACTCCGGGGGTGATCCCGTCGAGGTTCAGTATCTCATTGTCCACCTCTTCGGTTTCACCGCTGAACAGCACGCCGCCGGCGCAGTCCGTCACATACAAATCCATGTCGGTTCCGCCATCGTCCACCCAGAAGGCACCAATAATAAGGTTGGTGGCATCTGCAGGGGCCACAAACTGATACCAGTCGTCATCATCACTGCAAGTAACAGCGCTGACATTGTCCCCAACAAGCACAAGCGCCGCAGAGGCCTCATCTTCGTTGGACTCGTAGCTGTCGATCCCGCAGGGGGGCGCCGGTTCACACCGGTTGGTGGCTGGGTTGCAGACCTCATACCCCGTCAACCAGCAATCATCATTGTCAAAATCGGGATCACAGCCGCAGAAGAGGGTGCTTCCACCGCCACTCCAGCACCACTGGCCGGTGGTCGCGTCACTGCAGTCCGTGTCGTAGGTGTCTGCCTGGTCACATTCGCCGGCGATGCTGTGGCAGCTGGAATCGCAGGAAGTACCATTGGGAGGATCACACTGCTCGCCCACATCAACGATGTAGTTTCCGCAGCTCTCGTCAGACTGGCAGTCTGCGCTGCACCCGTCACCGCTGATGTTGTTGCCGTCGTCGCACTCCTCACCAAAATCCACCGTCCCGTCACCGCAGGATGTGCCCTCGTTCATGCAGGTCGCAGAGCACCCGTCACCACTTACGTTATTACCGTCGTCACACTGCTCGGTGCCATTGACAACACCGTCACCGCAATATGTCGTTTCATTCATACAGGTCGCGGAGCACCCGTCACCGCTTACGTTGTTGCCGTCGTCACACTGCTCCGTCCCGTTGACGACACCGTCGCCACAGTAGGGGCCTTCGTTCATGCAGGTCGCGGAGCACCCGTCATCGCTTACGTTGTTGCCGTCGTCACACTGCTCGGTCCCGTTGACAACACCGTCACCGCAATATGCCGTTTCATTGGTGCAGGTCGCGGAGCACCCGTCGCCATCAAAATTGTTGCCATCGTCACACTCCTCGGAGATGCTCACGATACCGTCACCACAGATGAGCCCCTCCAGGAAGCAATTGGTGGAGCACCCGTCGGACCCCAGGGTGTTTCCATCGTCGCACTGTTCACCATCCTCAAGGATTCCGTTCCCGCACACGGACCCTGGCTGACTGCTGTCGTCATCACAGGAGGAAAAGAGTCCCACAGTAACGATGGCAATGATAAAAAACCGGAAAATATGTTGCGTTTTCATGAGTGCACTCCTTGGAAAAACCACAAGGAGGAGCAAACCATATCTGAAAGAGATAATCAAGGATTGCAAAAAGCGTGACCGACTGATTGCACCTGGGCATGGGAGGCTGACTTGGTCTGTTTGAAGTGGGGAGAATGTCAGAGGAAGAGGATTGAGGAGAAAAAGAGGACCATGGCAAACACCATGGTCCGTTCGTTCATCTACTCCTCACAGGCATTGGTGTCGGTGTTGCAGGTGAGGCCGGCACAACCGGCGTCGGAGGTACAGGGAGGCAGACAGATGCCGGCGGCGGTACCGCCACTGAGGAGCGTGCAATGCATACCAACGGCAGTACAATCGGCTTCAGTATCGCAATCCATAATGCACATATTGTCGTCACCATCGGTATTGTCAGCTGTGAAGCAGAGGCCATTAAAGAACTCTGAACCAGTGGTGTCAGGATCACAGTCGGCGTCGTTGTCACAGAATTCACCGGCGGTCTGGGCGGCGGCGCCATCGAACTCTACACATAACCCCGTGTCACATTCACCACGGGCGTAAAGAGCGGCGCAGTCATCGCGGTCGGCGCAGCCGGAGCCGGAGGTAACGCTGAGGAGAATTTCGTAGGTAGCGGAGGAAGCAGCAGCACCATCATTGTCGTAGTAGTACACAAGGACATAGTAGTCCCCGGCGGGGAGACCGGCGGCTGAAATAACTTCGGGGTTGTTTACGGTTCCGGCGGTGGCCCAGAGGGTTCCTTCGGCGTCGTAGAGCAAAACGTCAACATCACCACCGGTGAGGCTGGTGAGCTGGTTAACGGTGAGGACCATGTTGTCGCCCTCGGCGAGGGAGAAGGTGTACCAGTCGAGATCCACGGGATTGGAAGGATTACCGTCGCAGGAGCCTTCGGTCACGGTTGCGTCGGAGGTGAGCGTCTCGGCAAGGCTGGGACGGTCGTTATCACCGGCAACATCATCACCACAACCGGCATTGGCGGGAACTTCAGTGGTACAGATGCCAGAGGCAGGGCAGACTTCGCCAGTATCGCAGGCGTCATCAAGGAAGCACTCAGTGGCTTCTTCCACCATGAGGTTGTAGCCAATGTCCATGCCTGTGGCGGGACCTTCGTAGATGGATACGTAGATACAAACGGGGGTACCGATGGTGAGACCTGTTACGGAAGCTCCATCCATGGAAAGATCTCCGGACTCACCACTGGCCAGGACGTTGCCGGCGCAATCGGTGACATAGACATCAAGATCCGTGGCGGTGTCATCGGTCCAGGTCAGAGTAACGATAGCGGCCGTATCGTTTACGGGGGTGTACTGGAACCAGTCGGCATCAAACTCACAGGTGACGCCATCGATGGCGGTACCGGCGGTGAGATCCGCGGCATTTGCTTCGTCTTCATTGGCCTCAAAGCTGTCGTCACCGCAAGCGGGAGGAGCTTCGCACTTGTTTGTGGCGGGGTTGCAGTAACCGTAGCCATCAACGCCGCAATCACTATTGCCGTAGTCGGGATCACAGCCGCAGAAGAGCGCGCCACCCTCGCCACCGTCCCAGCACCACTGGCCGGTAGTAGCGTCAGCGCAGTCAGTGTCTTCGGTGTCAGCTTCGTCACATTCGTCGCTGACGATGAACATGCAGTTGTCATCACAGGTCGTTCCATCGGGAGGATCGCACTCTTCGCCAGCGTCGACAACATCGTCACCACAGGTGTCAACTTCTGTCAGGCACAGAGCCGAGCAGCCGTCACCATCGTCGACGTTGCCGTCGTCACATTGTTCACTACCCTCGATGACTCCGTTGCCACAGACAGCGCTGACATTATTGTCATCGTCATCGTCACAGGCAGCAAAAACGCCGAGGGAAAGTACTGAGATTAATAGAAGTTGGAAAAAAAGTGTTGTTTTCATAATATCTCTCCTTAGATAAGAATGTTGGATTGTTATACACGCATTTGCCAGAAAATCAACAGATCTGGATTTTTTTTCCAAATCCGGGGGCCCGGTTGGAATTTCACGAAAGATCGTTGCTTTTTACGGGGTCGCTCCATTATAACTGATTGCAGCGCCCCTTTTACCGCAACCAGACCTCCACCATGGCCACCCGAGGAGATCCCATGAAACTGAAACTGGCAACCATTCACGTGAAAGATCTTGAAAAATCTGTCTCTTTTTATAACGACTTTATGGACTTTGAGGAGGTCAGGCGATTCTCCCCTTCTACAGATTTCACCCTGGTTTTCTTCAGTGACGGCGAAGGCGGGCTGGTTGAACTGATCCACACAAAAGAGAAGGAGACCCACGACGCGCCCTCCAACCTCTCCATAGGATTTACCGTGGAGAGCGTTCAGGCTGTACATGCCCGCGCCGTGGAATTCAACATTCCGGTGACACGCGGCCCCGAGACCATGCCATCGGGAGTAGCCCTGCTCTTTTTGCAGGACCCCGATGGTGTCGCCGTTGAGTTTATTGAGGGTCTGGATCTCTGAGAGCCTCACAACACAAAGCGTCTCTAATGCCGGAAAATTCGCTGAACCCGCGGACCGATGCGGGCCAGCAGCTCGTACACAATGGTCCCCGCATCCCGGGCGACCTCTTCGGGCCTGAGTTCATATCCCCCGTGGGCACCAAATACAAGGGCATCGGCCCCCTTCACCGCCTCGGGGATGTCACTCACGTCCACCATGACAGAGTCCATGGAGACACGACCCACCATGGGGGCCCGCTTCCCGTGGATCATCACCACACCCCGGTTTGAGAGTGCCCAGGGCAGACCGTCGTGATATCCAAGAGGGAGTATGGCCACGCGAAATCCCTCCCGCTCCACCACGTAGGTGGCACCGTACCCGAGGGTCGCACCCCTGGGATGCTCACGCACATCCACAACGCGCGTCACCAGGGAGATGGCAGGGATGAGGGGAAGCTGCGCCGCGAGGGAAGTGTGGGGGTAAAGACCGTAGAGCCCCAGCCCCACACGGACCATATCGAAGTGAGCCCAAGGAAAGCGTATGGCACCGGATGTAGCACAGGCATGCTTTACCAAATCGTTGTAGCCTCTGGCCTTGAGAAGCGCAATCGTCTCCTGGAACTGCTGGAACTGCATCATGGTAGCGGCATCATTAAAGGCAAGACTGTTTACAACCCCGCCGTTCGCCTTGACAG
>JAHJLU010000653.1 GCA_018821745.1 Myxococcota bacterium
CGGCTCTGTCGAGGGATCTCCCCATGATGATGACCGCCCATGTGGTGTTCGAAAAAGTGGACCCCCACCGGCCGGCGACGCTCTCCCCCACCGTGCTTGGTTTGTCACGTTCAATGGGTTTTAAGGGGATTATGGTCTCCGATGATCTGGAGATGGGCGCCCTCTCGGGATATGATCCCGCGACCCTGGGAGTAGGGATTATCAACGCGGGGGCTCACATGGGACTCGTGTGTTCAAAGTTGAACCTGTTCGAGGAGATCCGGGAGGCCATGATCCGCGAGATCTCCATGAGCAGCTCCTTTGCAGAAAACATCACCGCGGCCCTCGGACTGGTGGAGTCCTGGAGAGCGGGGCTCCCCGATCCCACCCGTGATTTTCCCGTTGAGAATTATTCCAGGTTGCGGGATAACCACCTTGTCTACCTTGAGGGGATCACGGAAGTTACCAATGGTCACATCTGAGAAACGCTATGAAGTCATCAGAAAAATTGCCACGGGTGGAATGGGTGAGCTTTTTCTGGCCCATTTTCACGGTGAGCATAATTTTAAAAGACAGGTAGTGATAAAACGCCTCCACGAAGAACTGAACGATCTGGAGATCTACAAGGAGTTCTTTATCCAGGAGGGCCGGCTCTCGGGGAAATTCCATCATCCCAATATTGTGCAGGTTTATGACCTGGGTCGGGACGACGAGGGGTTTTTCATGGTGATGGAGTACATCATCGGGAAAGATCTCATGTCACTGGTGCGCAAGTCCATCTCGCACAATGAATTTATTCCCCTCCATCATGCCCTGAACATCATCCTGCAGATCGGCGAGGGGCTTCATTATGTACACAACCTCCACAACGACAAGGGAAAGCACATGGGGCTGGTGCACCGGGATGTGACCCCCCAGAACATCATCGTCACCCTCGATGGTTTTGCCAAGTTGGTGGATTTTGGGGTCGCCTCGGTGAGCGGACTGGAGACAAGCCCCGGTGAGGGGATTATCCCGGGGAAGCTCAATTACATGGCGCCAGAACTGCTGTCGGGGGCACCCCCTGACAGGCGCGCCGATATCTTCAGCCTGGGGGTGATGCTCTACGAGCTCACGGTGGGTAAACGGCTCTTTAAAGGGAACCGAAATGAGGTAAAAGATCTCATTAAGAACAAACCCTTCCCAACTCCTACCAGCATAAAACCAAACATGGATCCCGCCCTGGAGCAGATTATTCTCCGCTCCCTCGAGCGTGATCCCGATCTGCGATATCCGAGCGCAAAGGCCATGGTGGAAGAGATCGAGCTGTTTGCCCTGAACCGCAAACTCTCCCTGAGCCGCAGCTCACTTTCCACCTATGTGCGAAATACGTTTGCTACGGAGCCCCACCTCACCTTTGCACCGGAAGACTCCCTGGAGAGGGAGGAGATCCCCATCAACCTCGATGTGAAGTTTTTGGAAGAGTGGAACGATGAAGGAGCTCTGGGGGCGGAGATCCCCGAGTACGATCTCTCGGACCTCGACGATGAGAGCTATTTTGAGCTCATGGCCGATCCGGAAAAATTTTCCGAGTATCTGCGCCAGCGGGAAGATGGCTCACCGGAATTCGAGGAGGATCCTTGTCCAGAGCCCGAACCAGGGTCCTCGAAGACCCCTCCCGTTGAGAAGAAATCCCCCGCCACGGGGGAAAAGAAGAAAAAATCAAAGGCCCCTGAGGAGTCGAAAACAATCACTCCCGTCAAAAAATCTCCGGGGGTTGCCGCACAAAAAGCCCCTCAACCGGCCAGACCCATCGGTGCCGTGCTTCTGATCATTATGTTCCTGATCAGTATCGCCGCCGGGGTGGCTATTGGATACTTCCTGCGCTGATGTGGTCCTACCTGAAACGGCACGAAGCCTTTATTCTGAAGCTGCTCAAGCAGGCCCACGAGGGTGGTTTGTCCAAAAAAGAGCTGGAAAAAATCCGACACTATCACCTTCGAAAAATTGAATTTTTCCAGCACGAGCGGTTCATTCATCTGATAGTCACGCTCTTCATGGGGCTTTTTTTGCTCCTCTCCCTCTTTTTCTCCATGTTCCACAAGACCTACACGGGGCTGGCCCTCTCCATGCTGCTCCTGATGCTCACAACCGCCTATGTGGTTCACTATTTCCACCTGGAAAACGGGGTTCAGCGGTTTTACGGCTACTGGGAGAAGCTGGAGATCTATTCCCATAATCGCCCCTGTCCCGCGAAAAGCGCCCCTTCGAAAAAGTAGCGGCCCCGTCTACTCTGCGGAAGAGGCGATTACATGGTTTTCCAGGGTGCCGATGGAAGATATGGTGATGGTGACCGTGTCGTTGGGAGAGAGGGGTCCCACTCCCGAAGGGGTCCCCGTGGAGATCACGTCCTGGGGATAGAGGGTCATCACCTGGGAGATAAACTCGATGAGCCGGGGAATCCCGAATATCATGTCATCGCAGCGGGTCTTCTGTTTGACGATGCCGTTGATACTGGTCTCCAGGGTGAGAGAATCGGGATCGAGCCCCGTGACGATAGAGGGACCCAGGGGAGCAAAGGTGTCGAACCCCTTGCTCCTGGTGTAGAGCTTCTCACGGCGCTGGATATCGCGGGCGGTCACATCGTTCATGATGGTGTAGCCGAGAATGTAATCATGGGCATCGGCTGCCTTGATATTTTTTGCTTCTTTTCCCATGACCACCGCCAGCTCTCCCTCGAAGTGGACCTCTGAAGACTGGGGGGGCAGCACGATGGTTCCCTTGTGGGGCAGCAGGGCCGAGGTGGGTTTGAGGAAGATGAGGGGCACCTCGGGGAGGGGTTTTCCCGACTCCTCGGCGTGGAGGCGGTAGTTGAGGCCCACACAGACAATCTTTGAAGGGGTACAGGGTGTCAGTGTTTCCCCATGTCCTTTTTCAAATTTTTCCATAAGGTTATGGGCCCCCAGTCCGCCGGTGGAGAGGAGCATGGGGAGGGACTGGGAGATTCCCTGTATTTTCCCCTCACTGTTGCTGTTGAGAAAAAAAATGTTCTCACCGACACGTCTTCTGGAAAGAATCATGAGCACCTCCGCAGGCCGTAATAGTGGTTTTCTCTGTACCTTCTTCGTCAGACCTTGTGCTATATTGCCCCGAGGAGGGTAGAAAGGCAAGCTGACCCTCCCTGAACAGGTCACCCCATGAAACCGAAGGTACAAAAGCTTCTGAGAAGGGGCATTGTTGTTTCAATAATAGCAGGAGGGGTAACTGCCCTCGCCCTCTTGGTGTTTCTGCCCACCGCTCGCCCTGAAGCCCACGATGAAGTGGATCCCACCACCCACACTGCTTTGAACTCTCCCGCGCGGGGAATCAAGGAATATGTGAAGCCCCAGTTCCCGGTGTCGTCGGTAAAAACCGGCCTCACTGGGGAGATGTTTCGAAAAATCCCCTCCTTTTTTGAGCTGGCCTTTTCTGTTAACATCAGCGCATTCAATACTTTTTTCTGGGCCCATTCGCTGTTCACCCTCGCCCGTCAACCGAGCCTGAGACGGGAGCTCGACTCCCTCAAACTCTCCCTGAACGGGATTACCACGGCGGGGGTGGGTCTTCTTCCCCGATCCAACGTGGTGAGCTGGAGCAGGGGAAGCCTCACCATGACCATGCCTCCCCTCACCTTTGTGTTTGAGGGAAGGAGAGGTCGGCTGGAGGCGCTGAGGACCTACTGGAAAAAAAATGAAGGCGGCACCAATATGTTCCGCCAGGGAAATTTTCAACTGGGGTTTCCCCTCGGTCCCAAACCCCATTTCTTTGTGGGGACGTATCGGACCAGCATAACACCGGTGATGCAGCTCGCAGAGAAGCCCGACGCAGGGTTTGATCTATGTGGGGCAATGGGGTGCAAAAAGCGCATAGAGGCTCTGGGTCTCATCCCCGACGCTATCATCCTGTATCTCCCCAGAACACCCTATCGAATCAGGGGAAATATGGCCATTAAGTCCATGGTGTCAGCCCTGGAACTCAACCCCGATGGTGTTCTGTTTAGGTCATCCATTGTCTTGACAGTCCCCTGCCGTGAGGGTGCGGCCCGACTCAAAAAATTCCTGCGCCGGCGTTTCTCCAGTCTCAAGTACAAGCAGAGTTTTGTGGAGCGTGCCCTGGTTCAGTGTCCGAAAAAAACCGAAATTCTCATCACAATCTCCTCTTCATCCTCGGAGATCAGGAGTCATATCATCCAACTGGGTCTCCTGCCCCAGTGATCCAACTCCCCGTGGATCATAGGTCTCGCGCCTTCAGGGCGGGAAGCTGTTTGCCAAAAAAATATTCAGCTTGCCTTGAGGGTCTAACTGAGCAACAATACCCCCCATCGGAATGATTCCATATTTACCAAGGAGTATAACAATGCAACTGAAACACGTATTTGTAATGATGGTTTCTTTGGCTCTTGTCTTCTCGTGCGGGAAGAAAAAAGAGGGCAAAGATGAAAACAATGACACGAAGAAACGATCCATGAAACACGGGATGGGAGCCATGGTCCCCGACATGGTCCCCGACATGGCCCCCGATATGAAACCGGACGTGAAACCGCCCGTAGAGAAGCCTGTCGCTCCTGTGGCCAAGAAGCCCACCACCCCCGCCGAGGCCGTTATCGCCGAGATGGAAGGCAAAGTGGAAGTTAAAGTGGCCGACTCCGAAGATTATGTAGTTGCCACAAAAGACATGGCGCTCCATGCGGGTGATCAGGTCCGCGTCGATACAGAGAAAGCCAGCGCAAAACTGAGACTTTGGGATGAATCCAATGTGGTCCTCGGCCCCGGCGCCGAAGCCGTACTCAACGCCGGCGCCGATCTC
>JAHJLU010000654.1 GCA_018821745.1 Myxococcota bacterium
CTTGACAGCGCGTGGAGAGAACATCTTTATGCAATGGACAGCATGAAAACAGGAATAAGACTCCGTGCGTACAACCAAAAAGATCCTTTAGTCGAGTACAACCGCCGGGTCAACCTTGCAGGCAGGGTCGGTCTTGGGATCGCAGGCGGGTTTTATTGCGGTAGGGTCTTTACAGGTGGGGTCTTTTTTTGGGTCGCAGGTGGTTTTGGTCAGTGTCACCCTGCCCGGTTTGCATGTGGGATCGGTTTTGGGATCACAGGCTGGTTTTTTTGTGGGCGTTTTGGTGGTGGTGCCCTTGTTCTTGAGCTTGAAGGGGTAGGAGATGGGGATCTTTGAGGGGATGGGCGTGCCGTCAAGCTTTGCGGGTTCAAAGAGCCACTGTTTTGCCGCGGCCACGGCGGCGTCATCGAAAGCTTTCCCCGCAGAGACAGCCACTTTCACCTCTATTACAACACCCTTGTCGTCTAAGGAGAGGATGAGCTTGACGATACCCTCTTTGCCCGCCTTGCGCATGGCATTGGGATAGGGGGCTGGCACAAACTTCTTGAGCTTGGGATACTCGATTTTGGGTTTGGCACCGGTTTTGGGCACCTTTTTTTTGGTGGTGTCACCGTTTGGAAGCGGACTCCGGGACCACGCTTCTTTTGGAGAAAAACTCAGCAGAAGGGTAAGCAGTGTCACATAGAGCAGATGTGGCGGGCCTTTTTTATGCATTATATTGTAGTCCTAGTCTTCCTCAAGGGTGAACCCGTATCGGTATCGATATGGTGTATATCATGGATTTACCGTCGGAACCAGAGGAGGGACGGAGCTGGACGTTTTTCAGGGCGTTTATGGCGAGCACATCCAGGCCGTGGCTGAGCCCTGTAAGAAGCGTGACTCGGATTTCCTTGTCCGAGAGGCCAGAAGAAGGATCTCCGGAATGGTCTTGGGGGCTATTACCGGGACATGCGCTGCTCCGATAAAAACGACGGGCCGGGCATCGTCTGTGATGACTCCCGGGTGGAGTGGATCGTGGATGAGCCCCAAGAGGGCCGACATGGTACCCGCAGAGCATCGACATGGTACCTGCGGAGCATCGACATGGTGCCTGTGAAGCATCGACATGGTACCTGCGGAGCATCGACATGGTACCTGTGGAGCATCAACATGGTACCTGTGAAGCATCGACATGGTACCTGCGAAGCACCGACATGGTACCCGCAGAGCATCGACATGGTACCTGCGGAGCATCGATATGGTACCTGTGGAGTATCGACATGGTACCTGCGGAGTATCGACATGGTACCTGCGGAGCATCGACATGGTACCTGCGGAGCACCGACACGGTACCATCAAAGCACCAACATGGTCCCTGCGGAGCACCGACACGGTACCATCAAAGCACCGACACGGTACCATCAAAGCATCGACATGGTATCTGCGAAGCACCGACACGGTACCATCAAAGCACCAACATGGTCCCTGCGGAGCATTGACATGGTCCCTGTGAAGCATCGACATGGTACCTGCGGAGCATCGACATGGTGTTAACTCCCACGGAGCTCATAGATATAGGCTCACTATATCATCGCAGGAGTTGTCACTGTTACTGGGCTCATTAAGGCCGCCTGAGGTGCGACATAATAGAACACCTCCCTCGGCGGGGGAAGAGCAGGCCATATCAGTGGAGTCACAGGTGTTTCCTGGGTTGCAGGCTTCGAGTAGACCACCCGTGGGTTGGCAAACAATGAAGTTATACAAACCCGTTGTGCACCTATGGTATGGTGTGTCGCAGGTATTACCGGGAAGAATGCAGAGATCGCTTTCGCCCATTGTGGTGTAACATCTTAATCAGATGTGGTTATTTGGGGGTGTCAACTTTTATGGGCCAGGTCCACACTTTTATGGTGCCGGAGTTGTCTACTGTGAGTAGCATTTGTCCGCTTGGGGTCCGGGTCATATAATCGATTTTGAAGGCGTGTCGCTGGGCGGTTCCAGTTCTCTTTTTTGTCACAGTATCATAGACATATAGCTTTTTGTCATGTTTTTTCATCACAATGAGCTGGGTGCCATCTGGAGAGAGGGCCACATGGGCAACGCTGGGGGTATTAATCTCTGCAACCCCTTTTCCACTCTCCAGGGTAAATATTTTTGTTTTGCCCTTCCATGTAGCGGCTGCGAGCTGTTTGCCGTTACCGCCAAAGGAGATGGAGATGCAGTTCGGGTATAAAAGGGTCTTTAGCTTCTTTTGGGTCGCCACATCGGTGACAATCGGGCGGTGCACTCCATCGAGGGTAATTACGAGATTGCCCTTGGGAGAGAGAAGTCTCGTGGATTTTGCCAAATCTTTAGGATATTGGAGTGATTCAAAGATATTCGCATCGGGAGTATACTTCTCGTACTTGAGGGATCCAATGTAGGCGAGGGTGGGCCAGTGCCAGAAATAGTGCTCCTTATTACCGTCAACGCCCATAAAACGAGTCCCTTTTTTAAACCATGTGACCTTTTCCAGTCGGTAGGTGTGTGGGACCATCTCAAAAGAGACCTTTCCGCTATCGAGGGAATAAAAATGTAGCGTTGAACCACCGTGGAATGTAACCGCAATCTTTTGGCCATCAGGAGTTGGGCTTATCTCATTGACCAGTAGGTCCGGAGTTTTGAGAGTGTGTAGTAGTTTACCTTTTTTGCTCCAGACAATTGCTTTGCCATCTTCGGAGGCTGTAACCAATCGTTCACCCGCGAAAACCACTGTGGTCACCAATGCTTCATGTCCCTCTAAGGAGCCAATTCGTTTTTGAGGAGCAACGCTCCACAGCTCCACACGGTTGTCTACGGCGACAGCTAGCGTAGTTCCCTTTTTATCAAAGGAGAGCGAGGTGATATGGCCTGTTTTGGAAAGCTTAAGCGGCTTTTGCTTCATGAGGGAGAGGGCTGTTTTTCCATCAGAGCCTTTTTCTTCGACCACTTTATAGAGTCGCACTCCATCAAAAGAACACCCCACGGCAACCATTCCATCTACTGCGCTCATGGCCAAGGCATCAGCGGAGCAGGTGCCAGTTATCGCAGAGCGTTTAATCCCTGATGTGAGTTCGTACACTTCCAGGTCCACATTGGAGACGCCAGCCAAATATTTCCCATCAGATGAGAAGGTTGTGAGTTGCCCCGAGTTGTGTATGCGCGTCTGTTTCGCCATGAATTTTGTGTCCCAGAGCACTGTTGTCATGTCCTCCCAAGAGAGAATCCACTTATTGTTACTGCTCCATGCAACATGCCTTGACATGTCTGTGCCCAACTGTTTGATAAAAGACCAACTATCTGCTTGTTTTTTCCAGAGTCGGGTACCTCCTGTGGCACCAGCTGTGGCCATTTGGGTGCCATCGGGGCTAAACGAAACTGAGAACACTGTTGCCGGGGCTCCAAAACTCACTCCATCTTTGAGCGCTATGCCAGCACCCTTTGCCGGCTTTGCATCATTGATTCTTATTCCAGCAGGGAGAGGTCGCCAAATGGTCGCTACTTGGGGAGCAGATTTAGATCGAGGTTGCCACTCTACAAAGGTGGTACCCGTGGTACCCGCAGTTTTGTTGGCAAGAGGGATTGTGCGTGTGATTTTCTTTTTCAGGTCGATAACAGTAAACCCGTAGAGGTTCATTTTCCAATGGTTGTCGGGGGTTGTGAGGTGGTCATGCTCCCCTGCCATTTTCAACTTTTTATGAGTCTTGACCAGTTTGTTTTGAGTGAGATCAGCCGTAAATGTGCCGATTAGCCCATAGGCAGCGGGCTTGGCATCTTCCGTCTCTGAGTAGTAGGGTTTTGTGAATTTCACATGAAACTTTCCACTCTTTTTATCCCACCAAGCTCTCTCGAAATTAGCTTTAAGATACTTGTAGTTTTTGATAGTATTTAGCTTTTTGCCCGTGGTGACTTCAAAGAAGCGGAACTCCAGATAACGTTTATCACCAGATTCCAGGTAGTCGTCAGGTTGTGAGCCAATAAACACATAGTTGACAAACTGTTCGCCATCAGGGCTGATGTATAGATCCTTTTTGCTCAAATAATACTTTTCTGTCGGGACTTTTCCAAGTTTTTTGAAGCTGTTTTTACCATCCAGGGAGATTTCCGCGACTGCGATCTCTTTGCTGTTCTTTTTGTTTCTCACCATCGCCAATATCTTTTTGCTTGTACGATAGATATCTATCACATGATAGGAGAGGTCGCGATCGGTGAAGAGCCGCTTCGTTACGCTCGTGACGGGGTCATAGGAGAAGAAATCGAAAAAGGGGGATTTGCTATAGTCGCATTTGGTGTTGTAGATGATGAGCCAGGTGGGGGCATCCCAGGCACCCGGTCGAGCGGGGCGTTTGGGTTTTGTAGGTGTCCTATTCGCAGTTTGTGTGCCCTTGTTTTTCACGGATGAGCCTGCGGTGGGTTTGGTATCTCCAGGATTTTCCATGGATTCGTTTGAACCATTCTTGCAAGAGGGCAGAGACAAAAAGCAAATAACTGAGACGACATAAAGTCGGCGAGGGCTCATCTGTTTCATAATATTAACCTTTGCCTTCATAGTGTGCCCATTATACATCAACCCAGAGATGGTTGCAGTGTTGTTGCAGTGTTCATGTTCGAGGCCCCATTCTCAAATATTAGCGTCGTGGTTGTCAATAACTTTACTCAAATATGGGTCGGCTCGATTGTGTGAACGATATCTGCACAGCCCAGACCAACAACGTGAACAATGGAAACCCTGGGGAGTTGAACGGGCCCTGCCTTGAGGGCGACCTCTGCAACGGGGATCTTTTCTGCTATGAGAATGTATGCCAAGCCGACGCCGATCACGACGGGATCCCCTCCCACCTGGACTGTGACGACAACGACGAGAACGTGGTCCATGAGACCGTGAGGGTATGCACCAGCGCCTGTGACGAGGGGACCCAGATGTGTCTCGCCGACGGCACCTGGACTGCCTGCACGGCGGAGACCACCTGTGAGTGCACCGAGCCTGGTGGTATCCGTGAGCACGAGTGTGGCAACTGTGGCTGGGGCTATCAGCACTGCGGCAGCGATTACCAGTGGGGCATGGTAGACGAGTGCCTTGATCAGGGTGCCTGTCGTCCTGGCGAAGAAAGTGAGCAGGAGTGCACAGACATCTGCCAATGGGAAGATCTTGTCGCCTGTACGGGAGAGTGTCTGGTAACAGCTCGGCAGAACACCCTTGACGCCTCAGGCATCCCCGATTTTAAGGAAGAAGTCTGTATTCCCGCCGGGCCCCTTCATCTTCGGCCACCCAGACGGTGAATACACGCCCCAGACTGTCTCTCTCTCTCTGCGTACTTCATCGACAACTACGAGGTCACCAACGCCCGCTACAAAGAGTGTGTGGCCGCAGGAGCCTGCACAGTACCATATGAAACTATGGGTACAGGCTATTCTTATAATGCTCAACTTCATAATCCGGTGAATGGAGTTTCTCTGTCGCAGGCAATTGATTTTTGTCAGTGGGACGGAAATAGGGAACTCCCGTCGGAGGCACAGTGGATTAAGGCTGCCAAAGGCCCATACCCGGAACAGAAATTGTACCCATGGGGCGATACTCCTGATGCTCTAACTGCTTGTGACTTCGCAAATTCTTATTGGTGTTGGTCTGCGAATCAAAGCGAATATGTTCCAGTTGACAGCCTTGAGAACGGGGCGGGATGGCAGAGAGACTTACTGGAGGGGTTTTACGGGGATGCAGATGTCCATGAAGCAGAGCCCCTCGGGGTGTTCCCTGGGGTTGTTTTTATAGAGCTCGAAGCAGGGGCTGTCGGCGGGCTCGAACCCGCTCTCGGGCAACCACAGGCCGAACATGGTGTTCCACGCCCTGGGATAATCGCTCAACTCCTTCACCGTGAAGTGCCCCACGGCGTATTTGCCTCCGGCGAGGGTCATCTTGCCCACGTCATCGGTCACGACCGTGTCGGGGGGCACGTTGACACAGATACTGGTGCGCAGCTTTGATTCGTCGGTGATCTCGGGGCTGTCGTGGTAGACGGCGATGATCTTTGTCTCGGGGAAGTTGAGCAATCCCCGGGGACCGGCCCAGGCACATATCCTGCCGATGAGGCGCTCAAACAGCCCCGCGTCGCCCGCATAGGGTCCCACGTGCCTGACATAGGCCACGGTGCTCTCTTCCATTTCCATTAACTCCACGTTCACCGTCTCAAACATTTCTTTTTCGTTCTGCATCGTAATTCTCCATTCGAGGTTGGGGGTGCTGCCGCTGTTGTCGGCGGCATTACCCATGTTGTACCGAAGCTCGATGGAGTAATCTTTCCATGGTTTGCTATGGGCTTGTCCATAGTTGCTGTGTGCTTTGCCATTCTTGCTTTTCTCCGTGGCCCCCACCTCCCTGAACCGGGACGCGGACATTCCAAAGGCCGCCGAGAATGACCGGGCGAAGGTGGAGGGGCTTGAAAAGCCGCAGTCATAGGCGATATCGGTGATGGGACGCTCGGGATTAATCAGCAGCAGCGACGCCGCCTTCTCAATGCGCAGACGACCGATGAAGGCGTTGAGGGTCTCCCCCGTGAGGGCCCCGAAGAGCCGATGAAAGTGGTAGGGGGAGAAACAGGCGACCCGGGCGAGCCCCGTGAGGTTGAGCTCCTCACTGAGGTGGGCGTCGATGTAATCAATGACCCGATTGATGCGGGCGGTGTATTCTCTTCTCTGACGGCTCTGGGAATCCATGGCATCTCCTTTTGCGGCGCTCTCACCATTCATCTGTTAGGTTTTTACACCATCACGCCATAAAATCAAAACAGATTCTCATGGGTTTTTGCTCCCCATTTTTCAATGCATGGGTATTATCGAGTATAAAGGAGTCCACTGTGGAACCACCGAAGGAGAAGAATAATACATTTTTTCAAACCATCCTGTTCGATGCCGTACTGGCGCTGTACGCCTTCATCATTCACAACCTTGTCATAGGGGATAAAAACATCGCTGCCACCTTCCCTCTGGCGCTGTTAATCGCGATTATGCTGGGAGTGCAGCTGGTTATCCCCACTGCCATTGCCTGGCTCTACACACTCAAACACCCCCCTGATCCCTACAGCCTCGAATCCGAAACGGGTGGCATGGAGCTGCTCACTTTGTATGTGACCGTGGCCCTGTACCTCGCAGGCCTCCTCTTTGCCGCATACACGCAAAAAGCAGCCGGGGCCTGGATACTCCCCTTCTTCTTACTGGGAGGGGGCATTTTATGCTTCATCGCCTGGGCCCACGCGTTCTCCCTTTTTCGCACCAAAGAGAAACTCCTGAGAGGCCTGGCGCTGTTTCTTCCCCTCCTGCAAAAAAGTGCCACCTCCCCGAAGGGACGCCTGGCCATGGTGGCG
Organism: Myxococcota bacterium; assembly: GCA_018821745.1. Lineage (GTDB taxonomy): Bacteria > Myxococcota_A > Polyangia > HGW-17 > HGW-17 > SZUA-580. The sequence goes on from JAHJLU010000654.1 coordinate 7,356, forward strand.
CTCATTGTGCTCCTGCTGAGCTTCTGGGGTGACATCACGGTCCACGCCCTGCGCAGCCAGGGTTACAAAGGCCCCGGGGCAATAATTATCATGGTGGTCTCGGGAGTCCTCCCGGTTCGAGTCCTCCTGATGTCCCCATCCATTAAAAACCGCCTCGGCACCGCAATAGGCGTCGCCTCCTTTTGTTTTTATCTGTACTCCCTGTGGACCCTGTGAGACGGCTCACGCCTCCATTGAGAATCAAGGCAGTGGATCTGTAAAAATCAATTCTTCAGAGAAAACTATGGGGAGAGAAGGGCGAACCCTGTGGGGTCAAATTACCAGGCAACCCAGGAAGGATTATTCGCAGATCCAGTTCTGGGTGTCGTTCACAACTGCTTCGCAGGTGGTTGTGGGAGAGCAGGCGTCGCAGTAATCACAGGAAGTGTCGGCGGAATCGGCACAGTCGCTGTCGAGCGCACCACAACCGCAGTCGCATGCAGTATCGCCATACCATGCACCGGGGCAGATCCAGCCCGTGGGAACACAATCAACCGGGCAGGAGGCTCCATCTTCGCCCGCGTCACAGGTGCCATTTCCACAGGTAGCCGGAGCTTCACAGAGCCAGTTTTCAGTGTCATTCACGTAGGTCGTACAATCGCCACTGCCGGTGCATGCATCGCAATAGTCACAGGATGTGTCGGCGGAGTCAGTGCAGTCGGTGTCGAGTCCTCCACAACCGCAATCGCATGCACTATCGCCATACCATCCAATTGGGCAGGTCCACCCGGCGGGCACACAGTCTTCGGGGCAGGAGGTAGAATCTTCTCCCGCGTCACAGGTGCCGTCGCCACACACGGCGGGCACTTCACAGAGCCAGTTCTGGGTGTCATTCACGTAGGTGATACAATCGCTATCAGAGGTACACGCGCCACAATAATCACAGGATGTGTCGGCGGAGTCAGCACAGTCGGTGTCGAGCACACCACAACCACAGTCACAGTCCCCGTCACCGTACCACGATGCGGTGCAGGTCCACCCCGTGGGCACACAGTCTTCGGGGCAGGAGGTAGAATCTTCTCCCGCGTCACAGGTGCCGTCGCCACACACGGGAACGACAGGACAGTCCGCAGGACAGGAGGTGGAATCTTCCCCTGCGTCGCAGGTACCATCTCCACAGACGGCGGGAACTTCACAGAGCCAGTTCTGAGTGTCATTCACAACGGCCTCGCAGGTTGTTGTGGGAGAACAGGCGTCACAATATACACAGGATGTGTCGGCGGAGTCGGCACAGTCGGAGTCGAGTACACCACAACCGCAGTCACAGTCCCCATCGCCATAAAACCCTGCATAACAGGTCCAGCCCGTGGGCAGACAATCCCCGGGGCAGGAGAGTCCATCTTCGCCCGCATCACAGGTGCCATTGCCACAGCTGGAGGGCACGTCACAAAGCCAGTTTTCAGTGTCATTCACGTATGTCGAACAATCGCCACTGGCTGTGCACGCGAAGCAGTAGTCACAAGCAGCATCAGTGGAGTCGGCACAGTCGGAGTCGAGCACACCACAACCGCAGTCACAGTCCCCGTCACCATACCACGATGCATCACAGGTCCACCCCGTGGGCAGACAATCATCGGGACAGGAGGTCACGTCTTCACCGGCATCACAGGTGCCATCGCCGCAGTATGGGGGTAACGTGCAGTCGGCGGGGCAGGAAGTGGAGTCCTCACCGGCATCACAGGTGCCATCGCCGCACACGGGAGCAACAGGGCAGTCCGCAGGACATGAGGTGGAGTCCTCACCGGCGTCACAGGTGCCGTCACCACACACGGGAGGAGTGGTGCAGTCGGCGGGACAGGAGGTCACGTCTTCACCGGCGTCACAGGTGCCGTCACCACACACGGGAGTGGTCGCACAGTCGGCGGGACAGGAAGTTGCATCTTCACCCGCGTCACACGTACCGTCACCACACACGGGAGTGGTCGCACAGTCCGCTGGACAGTTGGTGGAATCCTCGCCTTCATCGCAGGTGCCATCACCACAAACAGGAGCGACGGGGCAGTCCGCTGGACAGTTGGTGGAATCCTCGCCTTCATCGCAGGTGCCATCGCCACAAACAGGTGTCACAGGGCAGTCGTCGGGGCAGGTGGTGGAATTCTCATTGTCATCACAATTTCCATCACCACAGGTTGATGTGGAGCAGTCCTGAGGGCAATTGGCCACATTTTCACCCGGGTCGCAGTAATTGTCGCCACAGACATAATTGACAAGACAGAGGTTGGAACAGGAGTCGCCGTCTATGGCGTTACCATCATCACACTCTTCGTCGGGATCAACGATTCCGTCACCGCAGTAGGGATCAGTTCCGCTCGAAGTGTCATCGCAGGCGGTGAATGACAAAAGCGCCACCGCAAAGAGCGACACTATGGCCGTACGGGACTTCAATAACGTAAACATAAATGATTTCATGATATTCCTCTCTTTTCGCTTCCGTACTGGGAAAATTAACAGAAACGAGGCTGAAATGGTATCGTGGTCCGTGCCATGTCAGCCTACAAACAAAATACATTAATCGCAATGACATACTCGGAGAATACTCGAAACAATCCACGGAGGCGCTTCATCAACTCCACTGCATCGTAAGGGTTCCCTGTCTATCATTGCATGGGTGCCAGGAGTAGACCCCAGGGAACATTGGTCTCCTGTAGACCTCACCCATTCATGAAAAAAACACCAGCCTCCACAAACTACCAGAGAGATCCCCGGGGATGACAGGGGGTCGATGGCGGGGTATAGTGGTGGCGAAACACCAGTTGTCAAAGGAACACCCCATGGAACGGAAAAAACTCTCGCTTCCCCGAATATTTGCGGCTTTCGCCGGTTTGAGCCTCCTGTGGATTGGCTTCTCCGAGGCATGGGGGCGTGCCGGAGGAGGAGGTGGTGGCGGCGGCGGTGGCGGTGGCGGATTCAGTAGCAGTCGTGGTGGCGGCGGCGGTGGCGACCCCGCAGTGGCGCTTGCCCTGTTGGGAATAATTATCGTTATTCTTATCATCGTAGCCGTCGGCAACGCTATTGTCTCTTCCATACAGAAGGAGGCACGGGAAAAGCGGGAGGCGCTGTTTAGGAGCCAGTACCCCCAGGAAAACCTGACGGCGCTGAAAAAGGAGGTGGAAAGGCTCTTTGTCGATGTGCAGAAAGCCTGGGGCAACGGCGACATGACCCCCGTGCGGCAGTGGCTCTCCGACGGCGTCTACCAGCGGTTCCATGTACAGTTGAAAATGATGGGAGAAGTCGGGGCCACCAACCCCGTTGATGACATCTCCATATACGAAACCTGGCTCCACTCCTGGTCCATCAGTGGAGAATTCATGGTCATCCGGATGAGCATCAACGCGAGTATTACCGAGACAATGCGCTGCACCGCGGCACCCTCCCTGGGCTACTCCAGCAGCGCCACTTTCGTGGAATACTGGTCCTTCATGAAGCGGACAGGGGCGCCGGGATCCCTGGGCGAAACCCTCTCACAGTGCCCTTCCTGCGGTGCTCCCCTGCCCGGCGGGTTCGGGGAAGTCTGCCGCTGTGAGGCGTGTGGAAACCTGCTCAACACCGGCGCATACAGCTGGGTGCTCACGGAGATAACCCAGGCGGAGCAGGGGAGCGCCCACGGGGGCACAGGCCCCGCAAATGGTCCGCTCCAGGCACAGATCCAGCGGCTGCGGCGTGAAGACCCCAATTTCCTGGAGGACCAGCTCGAAGACCACGCCTCCAACGTCTTCATGCAACTGCAGTGGAGCCGCGCCAGCAAAGATATGGGAATCCTGTCCAGATTCGTGGATGCCTCTGTGCGCCCGGGCCTCCAGCAGCACCTGATCGAAAACTCATGGCACCATTTCCGCCTCTACACCGACGGTGTTCAACTCATGGATCTCGTCTCCACCTCAGATGGGGAAATCGAAGCAGCGATCTGTGTTGTGTTCAGTTTCCAGCGACTGATGAAGCGTCCCAAGGGCAAATGGGAGGTTCTGGATCCGGGTATCCGCCAGGACACGCTCACCCTTCTGTTCCGGCGTAAAAAAGGTGTCATTACCGGTTCCAAAAGCCTCTTTGCCCTGGTCTGTCCCGCCTGCGGAGGTCCCATGGGCGACACCGTCGAATCAGCGTGCTCTTACTGCGGCGTCTCATTCACCTCCGGTGAACATGACTGGCGCCTCACGAAGATTCTCGACACAGCCGGGTTCAACACCTACGAGACCCAAATATCCGGCAAACATCGGATTATCCCCATGGATCCCCGCCTCTTTGAGAAACTGGGCAGCGTCACGGAGATGGCCTTCAAGAACATGCTGGTGGTGATGGCGGCGGATGGGCCGTACAACGAGGGCGAAAAGGCCTATATCAATGCCCTTGCTTCTGAATGGAACCTCTCCCCAATGAGTGTGAAAGAGTGGATGGGGCAGGCACAGTGCGGCCGTCTCCCCGTCCGGTTCCCGGTCAGACCCCACCTGAAAACCCGGGTAGCCGCGCTCATGCGGGAGGCCGCTCTGGCCGACGACAGCGTCAGCAGTACGGAACATGCATTTCTCACCACGGTACTTTCAGAACATAAAATACTACCCGAATCCCCACCTCCACCCGATGACGGCCATCTCCCACCCCCTCAAGGCCAATCCCTGCCCCCCCGAACAAAACCCCGCAACACGTAAGTATTTTCAAGGCGACTTTTAGTACTTGAATATTTTTTCCCTGTTTTGCATCTTTTTCTCCCCGGGCTGTAACCTTTTTCGCGCTCACGGCTCTAAGAAGACAGGGAGGTACATCATGAACTACACAGAATGTACGGCACTTTGTGGAATCGACTGTTTTAACTGTGAACTGTACGTGGACAACATCACCGATGCCATGCGGCAGCGGATCGCACCTCTGATTAAAGGGGATACTGCCCAGATTTCCTGTGCGGGCTGCCGGCAGAGCGGATGCCTTCTGCTCAAACAGGAGTGCGCCACAAAAAAATGCGCACAGGAGCGGGGAGTGACCTTCTGCTCCGACTGCACCGATTTCCCCTGCGAAAAATTCACGCCCAGTACCGATGGCGCTGACCGGCGCCCCCACAACCTGAAAATCTACAATCTGTTGCGGATCAAAAAGGAGGGCATCGACTCCTGGGCCCGCGACGCAAAAAACATCAGAGAACGATACTTCCGGGGAAAAATGGTGATCGGCTCCGGGCCTTCACTGGACTGACGGGGAAGCTCATGAGATCGTGCAGTGGGCTCCGGGTTGCAGCCCGGCAGGTGGTTTCCGGCGACTTGTTCCGGCCAAAGGCCGCGGGTTTTCTGGTCAGTCCCTGGTTCTCTGCGCACCCAGCAGGGTCATATCACTTTTGAGCAGCTCGGTGAGTTTTTGGCTGAACTGGGGGGAGTCGGGTCCAAAGCGAGCGTTGTAAATATGGGACAAAGCCATGAGGGTGCCCACTTCGTGTTTGAAGGTTACGGCAAGTGCCTGCCGGGATTCCCGGATGACGGCCAACTCTGTCTCTTTAATCTTATGGGGATTCGACTGGCAATAAAGCGCCCATGAGGAGCATTTGCACGGATTCTCGGGATTATAGAGCGAACAGCGACCCTCCAAAAAAGAGGCGATGAGGGCGCGACCACGATGCAATGAGGTGCTCACAGCCCCAGGACTCATATCCATAATCTGGGCCGTCTCATTTACCGTGCACCGTAGAATCACGCGCAGGGTAAACACTACCCGCTGCGTGGGGGGCATACAGTTCATGAACACCTGGAGACACTGTTCCCTGGCAGCGTTTGTCAGAGCCACATCCTCGGTCTCTCCAAGGGCATTAACATGGGCAAAGACCTCCTCCAGTGTCAGGTTGTTCTCTTGCGCGTACACATCCACCGGGAGGCGCCTCTGGCGTACTGCGTGCTTTCTGGCCTCGCGCTGAACGATGGTATAGAGCCAGGTATACAATGCGCTCTCGTGGCGGAACCCTGATATTCCCCCGGCGATCTGGAGGCAGGCACTCTGCAGGGCATCCTCGGCGTCCTCGCGCCTCCCTGTTATGCGATAGGCCAGCGTATAAAGCCGGGTCCCATACCGGGCGTATATTTCATCGAAATTCAGGGATTGATCAGCCATGGCAACTCCAAATCGGGCAATGCCTCATGATAATCAAAAGGAACCTGGCTATTTTTGGCTGGCCTTTGCGCAGGCGCTTTTTTCCTTTAATTCACAGGCCTTTTTAAAGAACAGGCCAGCCTGGTTGCTGTCTTTTTTCAGGATCCCGCCCTTTTCGTACAGTTTGGCTATCTGCAGGCAGCCCCGCCCATGGCCCAACTGGCAGGCTTTTCTCAGATATTCAACCATTTTCCCGTCATCCTTGGGACCTCCGTCTCCTCTGAGGAAAGCCGCCGCCTGGTTGAAACAGCCGGCGGCACTTCCCCCCGCGCACCCCTTCTCGAAGTATCTGCGGGCGAGCGCCGCATCTTTGGGGAGACCTCTCCCCAGAATATACATCATCCCCAGCATGGAACATCCCTCGGCGTCTTCGTATTTACAGGCGATCTTATAAAGATTTGCCGCTTCCGAATAGTTATTCTTATTGTCTTTGGGGGCCGTTTCGTGGAGAAGCCCCAGTTGCCGGCAGCCCTTCCCGCTTTTTTTATCACAGGCCCAGGTGTAGAGTCGCTTTGCCTCGGAAGGATCTTTTTTCATGGCGATCCCGAACTCTTGGAGCTGTCCCAGGTAGGCACATGCCTCGGGATCCTTGAGCTCACACCCTTTATTAAAAGAGCGAGCCGCCGCTTCGGGGTTTTTATGGGCCTTTGACATCTGGAGTTCTCCAGCCTTGGTGCACCCGCTTCCAAACTGGAGCGCACACCCCCTGGAAAAATAATCCAGGGCCTTGCCAGCCTCTTTGGGGACTCCCATCCCCAGCAGATAGAGCTGTCCCAGATAGGTACACCCCGAGCCCTCCTTTTTATCACAGGCCGTCTGGAAATGATCGCGGGCTGCGGCCAAATCACGGGTTACCCCCTGCGGATTTTGGAGAATGAGGACCCCTGAATTGACACATCCCGCCATGTACCCGTACCTGCATGCCTTTTCATAGTTTTCCTTCGCGCTCACAGGACTCTTCGGGACGCCCTCCCCCGTGGCGTAGAGGGATCCCAGCAGGTTGCACCCAAGACCACTGCCGAGGCGGCATCCGCGAGCATAATAATCTGCCATCCGGGCCAAATCCACGGGGTAGCCGTTGCCATACTTGAAGAAACTGCCCATTTTCAGGCA